>QZLB01000099.1 GCA_004796425.1 Desulfobulbaceae bacterium
AAGACAAACGAGCGGGCTACCTCCTGTCTACAGCCGCCACCCAAGGGAAGAAACTTTTTGACGGTTCAATACTGATTGCAAAATCGTTTTTTGACGCCATTGATGTCGATTACCATGGTGAGTTCGTTGTTCGTGGCGTGGATGGCCGAGGTGAGTTCGCTGAATCTGAAACAGAGACACAGCGGGCATTGGAATTCGCCGAGCAAATTGGACGATCGTTCAAGTAAAACGACGAGTGCACTTCAACCCCGGTCGCTACAGTGAGGTGATCATTTCAACTGATCTTCAGAAAAGATCAGCCAGATCGGGATGTGCATGATGTCACCGAAAAGAGACATCGCTTTCTGTTACCGGTTCAATTGTCACTCGGGAAATAACAACACGCACCACAGTTTTCAGATATTATCACCAATCTCTGCCAATTAGCCTACCCTCCCGTTTCCCGGAAGCCGTTTGTCCTGCTCCCGGCCCTTCAGCAAATCGTTGCTGAACCATGAGCAAAATCAGCGATAAATTCTTTATCTGTTGTAAATCAGAGACAGGTCCCATCGGTGCCAATGCTCGCAAAAAGGAGGCAATCACCTGGTATTGTAGCGAAAAATCCGCCTCCTTGCCAACCAGGCAGGAATCCTGCGTGCGTGGTAGGTTCCCATACTATTCTCGCCTTCTTTTTCTTCTAACTGATAAACTCCTAGAACTAATAACCTTTTAGGCCATATACTTTTCTCTCCTTCAAGTGGCATGTACTTTGCTTTATCAACCTGTATTGAGATAATTCTGTTATAGAAAAACCCAGAGGTGAGGCGATACCATGTTAGCCGATTATCAGAAACAGCTCGCGGTAGAACGATTGTGGAATAGAACGAATATCGTGAACCAGAAACGGCTCATCCAACGGTTTGTGAAAGCATATGGCCGTGCTCAGGTTCGCAAAGACAAGTGGTTATCATTTCTGGCCGAAGAGTTCCTGATAGACCACCTACCACCACAACAGCCACATAGACTTCCGTCATTCAAGCATACCCGGCTACCTGCCCATTAATCGTAGTGGTAATTAACAAGAAATACCAAGACACACCGGTAAGTCTGATTCAACGAAATTTCAGTCCGTCCTGGCCCGAACGGTCCAGGCCAAACTCACGGGCCAGGAATTCAAGCCAGGCCCCCTTGTCACTCTTTCCATACAGTTTCAGATATCTGCGGATCAATTCTTTCTGACTGCTAATACTGCAGTGGTTCCATTGATTTTTTACCGCTTCCTCTGTTTCAAGTCGCATTATAGCCTCAATGGTTCGTAACCGTACGCAGATAACATACTATTATCTTTACCCAATCTGTGCACCCACCGGTCTGTTCTGCTCTTCTATCGGTTTTCAGGATATATCCTAGGATATTCTCATCTGTAGCGTATCAAAATCGCAGCAGAAATTTCAAGCCAACAGGGAAAAAAACCTTACCAGCGCATAATCTTTACTGTGCTTCATCTCCAGCTATCCTCGAGTCCCTGATTTTTATTGATCGCTTGGCTCGCTTTACCATATCAGGGTCATGGGTGACAAACAGAATAGTCATCTGCTCCTGTGCCACAAGATTTTCGAGCATATCCATAATATTATCCCCTGTCGCCCGGTCAAGGTTTCCGGTCGGTTCATCCGCCAGCAGTATTTGGGGATTGGTAACAATCGCCCGAGCGATCGCAACCCGCTGCTGCTCGCCCCCGGACAATTCGTTGGAATGATGGTGTATTCGTTTTTCAAGTCCCACTTTGGTCAAAACTTCAATCGCTCTTTCTTTGCGGGTCCGTCTCTTAAAACCACCATAAGTCAACGGTAGGCAGACATTCTGTAAGGCGGAGGCCCGGGGTAGCAGATTGTAGTTCTGGAAGACAAAACCAATCTGGGTGTTTCTGATATCCGCCTTCTCACGCGAGTTCTTGCGGGAAACTTCTTCGTTGTTTAACTGGTAACTGCCACTGGTCGGAGTCAGCATACAGCCGAGGATATTCATCAGGGTTGATTTACCTGATCCTGAGGGACCGCTGATAGAAACAAATTCCCCCTGGCTCACCGAAAAGGTAATGTCCGTCAGGGCTGCTACTTTACGCGCCCCTCCATACTCAAAGTTGATCGCATCCAGCGCGACAATCGGTCGACTATTCATAGCTGAGCGCCTTGCATGGATCTATTCGAGAGGCCTTGATCGCAGGGTACAAACCAAAACCAATCCCCACTGCTACCGAAAAAATAACCGCAATCATAATCGATTCGGGGGTTACGATAAAAGCGATATCATTGTTAAGTTGGGTTGCAATGGTATGGGAGAGAAAATGTCCAGCCTGAACGCCCAGGACAATGCCGACCACGCCTCCAATAATACTCATTGCCACCGACTCAAACAGAAACAGCATGACAATATCCAGATCATGCGCACCAACAGCTTTGTGAATCCCGATTTCCCTGGTTCGCTCGGTAACCGAGACAAGCATCAGGTTCATGATCCCAATACCGCCAACCATCAAAACAATAAACGTTATAGAGCCGAATGAGAAGCGCATCAACATGGATGCCCGCTCAAGGGTATCAATCACCTCAACCTGCGATCTGATGAGTATCGCACGGGGATTTCGATGATGAATCTGAAGAGCCTTGCCAACCTGCGCTTTGAGCAGGGGCACATAATCCAGCTTCTCCGCTTTCAATAATATTCGAGAATAGCCGCGATCCCCGGCCATCATCTGTTCAACCCTTGTCAACGGAACAATGATCAAATCATTGAGCCAACGGCCACCCTCAAGGTCCCGCTCTCTCATTACGCCGACCACCGTATAGTCCTCACCCTGTATATGGATTTGGTTTGCCATTGGATTCTCAGACCCGAAAAGTCGCTCAGCAACATTGGCTCCCAGAACAACCACTTTGCTGCTGTTATCCAAGTCGATTAGGGTCAGGAATCGACCGCGATCGACAGACCAGTCTCTAATAACGCTGTAATACTCATTGGTGCCAAGTATCGACCCGGTAAAATGGCTGTCCCGGTAATATACTGCCTCTGGAAACTGAATTACCGGTGCAATGTGAGAAATCAGCTTGCTGGTTCGTTTGAGTACCTCAATATCCCTGTTGCCCAGTGTTTCGCTCTGATAGCCTGGCTGATCATTATCAATATTTGCAGGGTCACGCAATTCTATGCCAAGAACACTGGCCCCGCCAATTCGATCCATATCCTCGATTACCTTCACTCTGGTACCTTCACCAATACCCATCATGGCAATCAATGAAGCGATCCCAATCATGATCCCGGAGAGAGTAAGGGTGGTGCGAAGGGGGTTTGCCAGAAGCTGCCGAAGGGAACTGTAGAGCGTTTCAAGTATGACAACGCTATTGAATGTACCTCTGGTGGTCACTGAAACCTCGTGCTCGTTTTGACAGGCTGACTGCTGATCTGTATTACTGGTACGCTATTCAAAGATTCGCTCAAAGATGTTTCGGTTTTTACTTTCTTCTTTGAGCATTTGGTTCTCTAATACCACAAACGGTTCTATACAAACTTCTTCCCCCTGTTGCAGCCCACTCTTGACTTCGGCGAAATTGTCTGAAATCATGCCGGTCTCAACCTGGCGACGAATAACGTCTCCCTGCTCAACCAGCAGAACCGCCTCTTCCTCGCCATCTCTTATCAGCGCTGAAACCGGAACCATCACGACATCCTGTACCTGTTCAAGCGTGATCGTGATTCGGCCCGACAGGCCAGGCCGCAATTCGCTGGTCGGATCAATCAGCCGGATCTTGGTTGGATAGCGACTAAGATCACGTTTATCACCAAACATCTGGCCCTGCGAATTTGCTGCCAGTGGAACCCGGGATATTTTCTCGATTTCACCGATGTACGTTTTTTTCGAGAAGGCATCAAATCGTATCTCGACCGATTGTCCCACCAGAACATTTTCGAGGTAAACTTCACTGACGTTATAGTCAACAAACAGCTCACTCATGTCCGCCAGGACCATAATGGTGCCATCACCACCACCCATCGGGAACTCCGCAGGCCCAATACCATCACCCGGCTTTTTGTAGACCTCGAGGACCGTCCCGGGAAATGGCGCTTTTATACAGACCTCTTTAGAATCATCATCGCTCCAGCCAAACTTCTCTTCAAAAAATGCAATCTTGCTTTCCAGTATTTTCTTTTGAGCTTGGGCCTGGGAGAGCTGTCTCTCCGCCTCCTTTATGCTCATCTCAGAAGCGAATCCTTCTTCAACCAATTTCTTTTGATCGACAAGCTGCTTTTCGATCTGAGTGATGAGCTGACTGTTCCTGCTCCGCTCCCACCTGGTATTTTGCAACTCAAGATGGTACCCTGTGTCCAGTGTAACCTCAGCAAGACATTGCCCTTCAGAAACTGTATCCCCATCCGAGACCCGCACACTACTCAGGCGACCCGCACCCCCATCCGATCGGATATTGGTCAGCCGCTTGGCAGCAAGCTTGCCCCGTCCGTTGATCGAATTCGACAGGGTTCCCCGGTCTACGGTCGTAGAGTTGCATGAAATCTGTCTTTCATCTGCGACCTGACCGGTCCGGTCAATGTGCCAAACATAGAGCCCAACACCGATCAAACCGGCAACCAGGACAAAAATAGTAATCCGTTTCATGAAATCACCAACCGGTAGCTTGAAGCGTTATGGCCAGACATTACACGCACCCCTTCGTTAATTAGTTTCCTTCATCTGTCGGAAGATCACCGTCACCCTCTTGTGGCCCGTAATTCAGCCAAGATGGTGAATGGGCTGCGATCAGGTCAACATTCATTAATCCTGCGGTCAGCTTGAGACTGATCTCGGCCAAGCGGTACTTAATTGTGCTCATGATAAAGCCATACTCGCTTTCCTTAAATTTGTCGACTTGCTGAAGTTGTTCTGATTGAGAAATCTGACCGAGCTCCAGGCTTCTTTTGCTTTTCTCCAAAAGCGCCCGGTCAAGTTCAACCGATTTTTTGGCGAGCTCCAGCTCATATGAACTGTTTTGAAAGCGCTGAAATATCAGCTCCAGGTCATTAAAATACTTCTGACGAAGATCACCAAATCCCGACTCCAGGCTACGCATTTCAATTTCCATCACCTGCCCTTTACGTTCCTGGATACCAAAATCAAAAATATTCTTTTTAACCGTGACCGTGATCCCGTAGCTATCAAGATTAGAATTTCCACCACTGCCAGCTTCGCCCACAAACGCAGAGACCGATATCGTCGGCCAATTGATTCTGTCTACCAGACTTTTGAATTCCGGTAATTTATCAACCACCCGTTGATATATCGCCAGCTCGGCATTTTGCTGCAGGGCAAATTGCTTTACTTCATCAAAAGTCACGTTGTAGGGTGTTACAGATTCTACCGGTCCGAGGGTAATCGTATCAACGTTGGGTCCCTGGTTTAACAAGGTTGCAAACTCAAATCGGATCTGTTTCAACTCACTTAAGGTCGCTGCTTCCTGCATTTCTGCTCGGCTCACATCCACCTCAGCCCGGAGCACCTCTATTTCCGAGACAAAGCCATCACGATTTTTTGAGCGCAGCTCAAGGAGCCCGCGACGGCTCTGCTCCATCACCATTTTTATCTGATTATATTTAAGTTCGGACAACAGCAGATTGAAGTATTTTTGGGCAACCTCAAAATACAGTTGTCTTCTGGTTGAGATATTTTTTACATCCGCATTGAGTTTCCCATTTAGAGCTGCCCATTTCTTCTCATACTGAAGGTCTACCCGGCCCAATACTTCCTGGGTCAATGAAATGTAGGGTCTTAACTCCCCATATTCATTTTCCTCAAGCGCCGAATCACCAATCTCATAGTCCACCGCAATACCCAATTGTGGTCTCGATGCCATATCTGCATTAATTTTTTTCAGCTCAGCAGCCTGCAGCTCGGCAGGGAGACTTTTAAGCGCGGGGGAATGTTTCTCGGCCTGCTCCATACACAGCGCAAGCGTCAGTGGACCTTGATTCGCATCTTGAGTTCCCTCAGTACTATTCACGACCGAAGGAATAAGCAGGCTGCAGGTCAAAAGTAACGGCCCGGCTTGTTTGAAAAACCGCACCCACAACCTCTTCACGCTCCCTGCTCGCACTTTCATTGCACTATCGATGACCACTCTCCCCACTATATCCTTTTTATTGAGTTTGCAATTCGTATCAGTATCTTACCGAACAAATTAAGATTCCGCATCTTTTCATGAATCGAATAGTTCAACCCCAGGTTATCACAACATTTCATGCACCCCTGTTCTTCAGTCCACAGGTC
>QZLB01000072.1 GCA_004796425.1 Desulfobulbaceae bacterium
ATTAATCGCGGTATCACCCCCCTTGTTCCCGCACTGCAATCTAATTGGTTACTCGCTCATGTAATTACCTGCTTTGTGGGGTATGCAGCCTTTGCCGTTGCTGCCGCTTTGGGCATCATGTTTATCATAAAATATTACTCATCATCCGCTCAAACTGATGAGCATACCACCAGTATCTTGCCTTCCCTTGAGCTACTTGATGATATCATCCACAAAAGCATGATTTTTGGATTTATCTGGCTGAGCGCAGGTATCATAACTGGAGCAGTCTGGGCCAATTCAGCCTGGGGAACTTACTGGAGCTGGGATCCAAAAGAAACCTGGTCCTTAATCACCTGGTTTGTCTATGCATTTACGCTGCATGCCCGCTATACCAGAGGAATGAAAGGTATCACCATCGCCTGGTTGTCACTTATTGGTTTGGCTGCAGTAATTTTCACGTACTACGGTGTGAACTTTTTGCTTTCAGGACTTCACAGCTACGGTTCAAATTAATTTTTGTTTTATATTTTCAATATGTTAGGAGTTGCTTTTTTTGCTCCAACATGCTTGACATCAGGGGTGAAACTAGTTTAAGTTTAAGATAAATAAGCATGTGATTTCGTCTGGGTGTGGAAACTGTTGGTAAATTTTATAAAGGAGTGGATATCATGTTAAAAAAAGTATTGATCAGCTGTATCGCTATTTCCTTCCTCTGCCTGTATGGATTGAGCTTTGCCACCGACATGGGGCCTGCAGACATGACCCTTCAAGCGGTGAAAGACAAAGCGAAAAAGCCAAAACCTTCTGTATTTCCACACAAATTGCACCAGGATGCATATAAATGTGGCGATTGTCACCATAGCGCCAAGGATGGCAAGCAGATCCCTTATGAAGATGGCCAGCCAATCGGTAAGTGTGAAGACTGCCATTTTAAAGGATCAGGCATGCCGAAAGGACTAGACAGTTACAAGGGAGCTGCCCATAAAAATTGTAAAGATTGTCACAAAAAAGTCGCGGCTGAAAAGCCGGAACTCAAAGAGAAATTCAAGGGATGTATGCCCTGTCACCCAAAGAAGTAATAATGTAAGTGTTATTAAAGCTTTGCTATAAAAAGGCTACCCCAGTGGGGTAGCCTTTTTTTATTCGCGGTGCATCTTAGAAATATCACCAACGCTCAGAATTATGCTACCGATGGCAGTCAGCATATTCAAACGATTCTGGCGCACCCCTCGATCCTCTGCCATAACCATCACTTCATTAAAAAAGATATCGACCGGATCTTTAAGCACCAGCATTTTTTTGAGTACTTCCTGGTAATTTTTTTTCTCAAGCGGCGCTTTGAGGTCTATCACCAGCTTTTCATAGACCTGATATAACTGTTTTTCAGCATTCTCACTCAGCAGCTTCGCATCAATTGTCTGCTGGGAATTATCTTTAACAATGTTTCTGACCCGCTTAAATGAGCTGGCTAATATCGCAAAATCTTCGACACCTTGGAACTCAGCCAGCGCATTTATTTTTTGAGTGCAATCGATAACATCAGAAAAATCGACCGAACTCACTGCCTGTATAACATTATTGTCACCGCCTTTGGCCACGAGATCATTTTCAAATCGTCTTCTGATGAATTCAACGATCGACTCGACCGTCTCCTGTCCTCCGTTTACCTTATCGCCGTAAAGCGCCAGGGCTTTTTTAAAAATATCGTTAAGATCAAGTTGGTATGATCGATCACTGATCAGGTGAATAAGGGCCAGGGCCAACCTGCGTAAACCAAACGGATCGGTCGTACCGGTAGGTACCTGTCCGATTCCAAAACAACCGGCAATGGTGTCAATTCTGTCTGCCATTCCTACCAAGGTACCTGTTACCGAGCCAGGAAGGGGTGCTCCGGCTCTGAGTGGCATATAATGTTCTTTGATTCCTTGGACAACCGAATCAGCTTCTCCCGCTTCTTGAGCATATGCCGAACCCATCGTACCCTGTAATGATGGAAATTCTGCGACCATGTCAGTTATAAGATCTGCTTTACACAGTTGTGCGGCACGTTGCGCGTCTGCCATCCATTCTGGTTCAAGTGATTCTGCCAATAGTCGCGTCAGCTTGATGATTCGCTCACTTTTCTCACGCATGGTACCAAGTTTCGCCTGAAAGATGATTCCGGTAAGCCCTGCAATTCGATTGTCCAATGGCTGCTTCTTATCAGATTCGAAGAAGAAAAGTGCATCCTCAAGCCGCGCCCGAAGAACCCGCTCGTGACCTTCTCGAGAGAGTGAATCATTCTTTACGCGGGTGTTGTTTACCGCAATAAAACCAGGCAATAATTTTTTGTTCTGATCAATGATCGGGAAATATTTTTGATGTTCCCTCATTGAGGTGATGAGCACTTCATCAGGCAAGCCGAGAAATTTCTCATCAAATGTCCCACATATACCAAACGGTTTTTCAATAAGATTGGTGACCGTTGCCAATAGATTGTCATCGATGAATACTGATCCGCTGTCGCCAAATCCGCCCGTTTTCAATGCCTCATTTATTGAGGCAAGTACCGCCTCTTTCCGTTGTTCATAATCGCCGATCACTTCAGCATCAGTAAGCGTCTGTTCATACATTTTAACCGAGTCAATCGCCCGGGGCTCAGGAGCCAGGAAACGATGTCCCTGGGTCTTGTTAGATGAAACGATACCCTCGTGTTCCAAATCAACAGTCTGGTCACCGTATCGTACGGTTAACCATTGAATTGGTCGAGCAAAAGTCTGCATATTGCTACCCCATCGCATGGATTTTGGAAAGGCCAGTTCACCAATCATCTCTTTGAGCAGAAGAGGAAGCAATTCGATGGTTGGTTGTCCCTTCACTTCTCGTTTCAATTGGAGATACTCGCCCTTCTCAGTAACCACTAGCTCCAAATCATCAACTGTTGCCCCTTTAGAGCGTGCAAATCCCTGAGCGGCAGGGGTGGGATTTCCCTGTTCATCAAAGCCGGCTTTTTTTGATGGTCCCAGCAAAACTTCAACCATATCTTTCTGGCTCGCCTCCAGTTCATTGACGACGATGGCAAGTCTTCTCGGGGTACCGTAGCCCCTCATCTCTGAATAACCAAGGGCAAGCTTCTTACTCTTCTTCTGAAACATCTTCAATAGCTGATCTACAGCAGGATTGATGAAGCCAGCCGGAAGTTCCTCGGTACCAATTTCAAATAGCAGATCTCTCATATTTCTTCTCAAGGTTAAGTAATAGTCTCAGTTATTTTCTGAGGTTGTTGTAGCGAACAGCGCATAGCCCTGTGATATATTCTCAACCGTCAGTGAATACCAACTGAGTTCTTCGAGTGAGCTAAATCGCTCAGTAAGCTTCTCCAATATGATCTCCATCGGTGCTGCAGCGGTAGAGGCTTTTTGAACCGACTCCTGCATAATGGTATTTTCCACCAATAGTACCAGATCCTCAAGCCACATAAATTTGAGAAATTTAACGCTGATTATTACTGCTCCCCAGAGCCCGATTTCACTACTTCTTGCATCAAAGCTATGGTTGCCAAAAGGGTGAGATATCGGGACGGTAATATCAAGCTGTAAATCCTCGTCTTGTTCGAGTGTACAATGCATGGTGCACTGATATTGGTTGAGTCTGAAATCACCATGATCTTCATCCCGACGGACGAAAAAAGGAAAGGACATTTCTACATGCGCCGCAGCTGCATCAAGCTTTTGTTTCATCTCATCAAGGATCAAACGAAATCCTTTCAGATCAATCTGTCCGTGAAATCTATTAAGTATTTCAATAAAACGGGACATATGTGTGCCTTTGAACTGATGCGGCAGGTTAACATACATATTGACGGTCGCTATTGTCCTCTGCTTCTTCTTGGCTTTATCAAGGACAGTAATCGGGTAGGTGATTGTTTTCACACCAACTTTCCTGATGTCGATTTTCCTGTGATCTGATTGGTTCTGGATATCTTTCATGGTAATGTTTGTAATGGGCACTCATTGCACATCCGTCAGCGACGATTTTCAGGCAGAGTCAATTAACCGTGCGACTACTGCTTTCAGTTCGTTCAGATCTGATGATTTTACGACATACTCATCAGAGGCCCAGGTCCCAAGATCCTGTTTATATTCATGATATGCACTACTCAAAACCACAGGAACAGTGGCTTCAAGCATTTTCATCTGGCGCAATACTTCAATGCCGTTCATTCCCGGCATTTGAATATCCAAAATAACGAGATCAGGTTTCTCATCTCGAAATTTTTCCAGCGCCTCCTCTCCATCGAGTGCTGATATCAAGAGATATCCCTCTTCACTGAATTCTTCGCGGTATAGAAGTTGGATCGATTCATCATCATCAACAAGCAGTATTTTTTTCATTTTTACGCTCCTTCGGTTAACTATCCAGGGAATCACGTAAATATTGAGCTGCTTCTTCGGGTGGCAGTGGGTTTATATAAAACCCGGAGCCCCATTCAAAACCGGCGATAGAAGTAAGTTTCGGCACAATTTCAAAGTGCCAGTGGAAATGGTCGAGACGACCTGTTCTTAATGGCTGGGTATGTAATACAAAATTATAGGGAACCTGAGGAATGCAACCATCGAGTCTTCTTAAAGTCTCTGAAAATATCTCTGCAAGCAGTAGGAGTTCTTCATTAGTCTGGGTACAGAAGCCCGATGAATGTTTTTTGGGCAGTACCCACATCTCAAACGGCGTTCTGGGAGCAAAAGGTGCAATGGTTATAAAAGATTCGTTTTGACAGACTACACGTACATTCTGCTGAATTTCCTGCCTGATTATATCACAAAAAATGCAACGATCTTTGTAACGGAAATAGGATTCGGAACCCTCTAATTCCGAAACAATCATTCGTGGCAAAACCGGCAGCGCAATCAATTGTGAGTGTGAATGTTCCAGTGAGGCTCCTGCTGCTCTGCCGAAGTTTTTGAAGATCATCACATATCGGAACCTGCTGTCTTTTTCAAGATCACTGAGTCGATCTCTAAAAGCCCGAAATACCAAGGTTATATGATCAATTGGAAGATTTGCAAACAGATCATTATGACCCGGGGTTTCAATAACGACTTCGTGGGCCCCGATACCGTTCATTCGGTCATACAGCCCTTCTCCCTGTTTATCGAGTTCGCCCTCAATAATCAGCGCTGGAAATTTGTTCGGCACAACTCGCACCTTCCAGTTCGAATCATTCGGACTGGCTGTGGATTCATCACGGAAAGCGTATACTTCTGGAGGGGTAGAGTATTCATTGCCGGGGCAAAGCGGGCAAAATCCTCCGCTGGTCTGCGGTTCATCAACGATGAAATCCGTCGGCCTTTTCTGCCGTTCTTTTGAGATAATGATCCATCGTCCGAGGACAGGGTCTTTGCGCAGCTCCGGCATCGGTTTATTGTCCCTGTGACTTCTCTTTTTGCTCCTGCTTGGTTTTACAATCTATGCATAAGGTGGTAACAGGACGGGCTTCAAGTCGCTTTTGGTTAATATCGCAGCCACAATCTTCACATATCCCGTATTCACCATCTTCAATACGTGTGATGGCTTCTTCGATCTTCGCAAGTAGCTTGCGTTCCCGATCCCTGATTCGTAGTTCAAAACTGCGATCTGACTCAATCGTCGCACGATCATTCGGATCGGGAATGTTATTATTCTGATCAGTCATTTCCGCCAGGGTTTTATCAGCTTCACTTATTATTTCATTACGCTTCTGTTCAAGCTGTAATTTGAACTTTTCTAGAACTTCCTTCTCCATCCGTGATCTCCTTCGTTCTTAAATTAACAGGGAATAAGAGGACGATTCGACTATCTGCTTTCCCGCACATACGTCCCGCTTTTTCCTCCTGTTTTCTTTAACAAACGCACTTCATTAATTGTCATGCTTTTATCAACTGCTTTACACATATCGTAAATGGTAAGTGCAGCCACCGATACGGCGGTAAGCGCTTCCATCTCAACGCCTGTCTTACCGTGAATGCCAACGGTCGACTTGATATTTATCAGATTTCTGGAATCATCAAGGTCAAATTCTACGGTTACCTTGCTGATCATTAACGGATGGGCCAAAGGGATCAGTTGATCGACCTTTTTAGCAGCCATAATTCCAGCCAGACGAGCGACGCCCAACACATCCCCCTTCTCAATATTGCCCGCTTTAACGAGTTCAAACGCTTCATGACTCATGGAGATTGAGCCAGCAGCGTGTGCGACCCGTCTGGTTTCAGTCTTATCTCCCACGTCAACCATCACCGCATTACCCTGCTCGTCAAAATGGGTAAAAGACAAATTACTGGAAGTAGCCATAATAATAGTCTATAAGTTATTTCTGCCAATTACATCGTTTACCAGTTTGGCAAAGAACCCTTCCTGTTCCTGCTTCTGACCATGCTTTTCGCACAGTGTATCAAATTCCCTGAGAACTTTCTTCTGCTCGTCGCATAAATTAGTTGGCGTGAGCACTTGAAGTTCCACAATCATATCACCTCTGCCCCCACCGCGAAGTCTTGGTACTCCCTCTCCGGGCAAAGTGAAAATCTGGCCGGATTGTGCACCTTCGGGAATCGTCAGCTTTTTTTTGCCGTGAATGGTAACAACTTCTGTTTTGGTGCCAAGCGCAGCCTCTACCATCGGTACGGGGAATTGACAATAGATCATCTCACCTTCACGCTTGAAAAAATCATGTGGTTCAACATCTATTACCACGTAGAGATCACCCGATGGTCCACCGCGGCGCCCGCCTTCGCCCTCACCCCTCAGTCTCATTCGGGCTCCGGTATCTACACCGGCGGGAATTTTAATGGAGATTTTCCTCGTTTGTGCCACCAGCCCCGAACCACTGCAATCCTCACATGGATGAGTGACAATCTGTCCCTCGCCCTTACACTGAGGACAGGTTGAACTGACCTGGAAAAACCCCTGTGATCTAATGACTTGACCGCGACCATTACAGGAAGGGCAAGTTTCCCGCTGATATCCTGGACGACATCCTGATCCTTCACAGGTCCAGCAAGTGTCTCGCCGGGTGAGCTCGACCTCTTTATTGGTACCATGCACGGCATCCATAAAGTCAATGGTCACGTCATATCTCAGATCGTTTCCAGCAATTGGACCGTTTCTTCTGGCCTGGGTACGGGAGGAGCCAAAGCCGAAAAGATCCCCGAAGATGTCTCCAAAACTGGAGAAAACATCTTCAAAGTTGCCGGGCCCCTGATAACCACTATTCTTTAATCCGTCATGGCCGTAATTATCGTAAATCTGTCTTTTCTGTTGATCACTGAGTACCTCGTAAGCCTCAGTGCACTCTTTGAAAGCATTCTCTGCTTCCGTATCCCCCGGATTGCGATCCGGATGATACTTCATCGCGAGTTTGCGATAGGATTTTTTTATCTCATCTCCACTGGCACTTCTGCCAATTCCGAGTATTTCGTAATAATCTCTTGCCATCACTATTTATCAAACTATGGTTCGGGAATGATTTCCTGCGGGTTATTTTCCTCACCTTCTTCCCCTCCTGTGAGATCAGGAAGTTCAGAAACATTATCAAATGTTACCTTGTCTGCAGCAATTTCCCTCAAGGTCATGACGACTTCTTTGTTTTTGCCTTCAACGAGAAATGGTTCTCCCTGGCGGTGTTGCTTGATCCGTTCAACTGCAAGATGAATCAGATTAAAACGGTTGTCATCTCCAACTTTCTGCAAACAGTCTTCAACGGTAATCCTTGCCATTATATCACCCTAATTCTGATTTAAACTTTACGTTATATTATTGTATTTATAACTATTTTTCTGCCTCGAAAGGATTCTTCAACAGCAGTGTTTCTTCCCGATCCGGACCGACGGAGACAATTGTTGCTTCAACCCCGGTAAAGTCTTCAATTCGGCGGATATAGTCTTTTGCCTGCGCTGGAAGATTGTCAAACTCTCGCACTCCATCAATTTCGGCATCCCATCCCGGATGTTCTTCATAAAGCGGCTGAACACCAGTCGCTTTATCGATACTTGAGGGCATTGCATGCAAGGTCGATCCATTCAGTTTATAGGAAGTGCACATTTTAATGCTTTTCTGTCCACTGAGCACATCAAGTTTGGTGATTGCCAATCCGGTAATTCCATTTAATCGGACGGCATCGTTTGCTACCACTCCATCCAACCAACCACATCTGCGTTTACGCCCAGTGGTTGCACCGAACTCACCACCCTTCTTTTGCAGTTCTTCACCGGTCTGGTCATGAAGTTCGGTCGGAAATGGTCCTTCACCCACACGGGTCGTATACGCTTTAAGAATACCAATCACCGCATCGATATGCACAGGACCAAAACCGGTGCCGTTACAGGCATTACCGGCAACAGTATTTGATGATGTAACAAATGGATAGGTGCCGTGATCAATATCGAGTTGAGTCCCCTGTGCTCCTTCAAACAGTATGTGTTTTCCTGCCTTTCTTGCCGTATCAAGTTCCAACGAGACATTTCCGACGTAGGATGTAAGTTGCTCACCATAGGCGAGAACATGATCCAATAGAAGGTCGAAGGAGAGTGGCTCGGCGCCAAATTTCTTGGTCAGAAGAAAATTTTTCTCATCTATATTTGCCTGGAGTTTATCAGCAAGCAGACTCTTATCGAGAAGATCGCCAATTTTTATGCCAACTCTGCCAACTTTATCAACATAGCATGGACCGATACCGCGCCCAGTCGTACCAATTTTCTTACCTTTTGAACGGGCCGCTTCCTGGGCAAGATCAAGCTGCTTGTGGTACTCCATAATCAGATGGGCATTTTCACTGATAAGCAACCGCTGAGGTGTTACCGGTAGCCCTTTATCTTTGAGTTCCGCAATTTCATCGAGCAAAACGGCCGGATCAATAATGACCCCATTGCCAATCATGCACCTTTTATCCTCGTAGAGAATCCCTGAGGGAATGATGTGAAAAATAAACTGCTGGCCATCGACCACGAGGGTATGTCCCGCATTATTCCCGCCCTGAAATCTTACGATGCAGTCTGCATGCTTGGTGAGGAGGTCTACGATCTTACCTTTTCCCTCATCTCCCCATTGCGTGCCGACAATTACCACACTCGACATCAACTCTCTCCTGACATCTTTTATTTATTGGTTTAATCTAGAAAAAATCGCCAGAAACGGCTGCGATTCACTAGACTGGAGTCAAACCTTGTAATTATAGTCAACTATCCCAGCAAAGTCAATCGAACAAATATCACACAATAGATCCGCAATTTTAAGGTGTTAGCATTACCATGTTCGACTATTCGATGACTGGAAGAGATTAGTACCGATTACCTTGCGGATCTAATGATAATTATCTATCGATTTCTCGCATACAGTTTGGTAAATTCTCTCAGATATTGGAGCAGGTGCAGCATGACGATATGTTCACCATTTTCCATACTGACACAGAGCAGTATGGGCTCCTTCTATTACGACCGACTCATACACATGAAACTCGTTTCCATGTGTTTTTTGTAAGGAGATTGCATGTTTGGTATTGGCCTACCTGAAATGATCCTAATCATGGCCCTTGCTCTTATTGTCGTTGGGCCTGATAAACTCCCGGAAATGGCACGCTCTATCGCCAAGGGGGTACTGGAGTTAAAGAAGACCGTTTCTGCGGTAAAAGAAAATCTTGCAGAGGACAACCCCTTTGATGCGGTAAAGCCAGAGCTAGAAGATGCCGCCAAATCGTTACAGCAAAAACTTGGAGACCCATCAGCTGATGGGTGGAGCGGTATTCTCCCCGATGAAGGGGTCAATGCACCCGACAAAGAACCTACTGAGCATCAAATCATTGAATCCGAACCAGTTTCCGTCGTTGACGCAACAGATTCTACCGTAGACCCCTATCAGGAAGCATCTCGTGACAACAACTTCTCTGAACCGACTGATTCATCCGAAGCTGAAGTTGCTGGTCGAACAGAAACAGGCCAGCCAAAGGACGAAGATGGAATCGTCTCACGGGACAGCTCAGCCCGCTCTGATACATCACGGACCACCTGATACTTCGCATGTCAACTCTTGAAAGAAGTCTGGCCTTTTTCCGGCCACATCATAACGAGTTACGTAAACGATTGATTCGCGTATTTATTTCAATCATACTGTTTACGATTATTGCCTATATCTTTTCAGAACAAATCGCCCTGTTCTTCATAAAACCACTCTTTGATGCAAGCCCACTTGTTTATCGGCTGGTGTACACCAATTTACCAGAAGCGTTTCTGGCCTATATCAAACTGTCGCTTTTAATCGGTGTGATTGCCAGTTTTCCCTACACCCTCTACCAGACGTGGAGCTTTGTCGCTCCAGGCCTGCACGATCATGAGAAAAAACTGGCCGTTACTGTCGTTTTCTGGTCAAGCGTGCTTTTTATTTCAGGGGCAGCATTTGCTCTTTTCAGTGTCCTGCCGAAACTATTGTCATATTTCATGAGTTATGCCCATGAAAGCCTTGAACCGCTGCCAAAACTTGGCCTCTATTTGACATTTGTCGCACGGATGGTACTTGCGTTTGGCTTATCCTTTCAAATACCATTTCTGATGGTAATGTCAGGTAAAGCCGGTATCGTTGAGGCCTCATATTTCAGGACCAAGCGGCTCTACTTTTATGGTGCAATCGTCGTGTTGGCCTTTCTCCTGAGTGCCGGGGACTTTATGGCAACAGGACTCCTTTCATTACCACTTTTTGGACTGTACGAGGCCGGTATCTTTTTAACAGCACTCTTCTCAAGAAAGAAAAAAACGGCAGAAAAACCAGAAGAACAGAGCGAATCTGACGAGTAATATTACCCGGCCTGCTGCTTGAGCAGGCAGCAAGAGATTTTATGAACGGGCCGCCCATCGCTGTTATAAACGATAGTATCTGGCTGCAGTAAGCGATTCATCACACAGCCCTCCTCGATGCCCAGTTGAAAGAGACGATCTTCGTTTATCCCTGCCCGTTTTATCAGCTGATGATTTTCTATCTGGTAGGTGTGGATTGGGTAATCCTCACACAACGGGCATTGGTATACTCGACCATTGGGAAATACAAAGTAATTTTCGGCGACATTCCCTGCACATTCGAAATTTTCATTCTGTCCAAGATATACTTTAGGATATACCGTTGAAATCCCGAGAGATGCCGCATATTCTGCCACTTCTGGAACCACGGAAAGCCAGCGTTCTGGTTGCACCTGAAGGGAAGGTTGAACCTTGTCCTCCTGGCTTTCTGCAGACTTTCCTCTCAAACCGATGACCTGGATAAAGAATCTTTTTACTCCAAGACGCTCGAGCAAGGGAGGCATCAAGTGGAGGTATTCGATATTTTTACTGCTCACGGTATAGATCAAACTGACGGAGAATTTTCTTTTCACAGCCTGAGCGATATTTTCTGTGCAGGTTTGGTACACACCGACCCCCCTAATCATATCGTTGATCTGAGGAGTTGGGCCATCAAGGCTGAAGCTGAGAAAATCAAGGAGCTCAGGTGAACTCTTCTCCAGGAAATCATTGAACAGGTAACCGTTGCTGTCAACCGTTACATTATATCCACACGTTTTGGCGGTTTCTACTGCAAAGGGAAGCTCACGATGCAGTGTTGGTTCACCACCGAGAAAGACGATATTGGCTTTCGCACACTCTCCGCGAAGCATCGGTATCCAGCGGGCAAGTTCTTCCCTGGTGAGTTGCCCACGCCCATGTTGCTCTGGATTAATATAACAGTGGCTGCAGGATAGGTTGCAGGCAGTGAGGATGTGCAGAAAGATATTTCTCTCACCAATACTGAAATCAACGGTCCGGTGAATTTGGCTCATCTCTTGAACCCCGATACTCAGCCTTTTTTGGTAGTTTCCTGGGCCAGTGTATATTCAGCCAGCAAAGAGTCTCGCCAATATTCATTATCGGGGTTTTTGAAAAACTCCTGGAAAAGCTTGAGACATTCATCGCGGAGTACACCGCTAATAATTGTGACATCCATGTCCACATAGAGTGGTGCGAGCTTGCTCAGGTCAAGCTTTGAGCTCCCTCCCATGACATCCTCGTAACCAAAGACGATGGTACGGATACCACTGAGGACGAGTGTTGACAGACACATTAAACATGGTTCCATAGTCGAATATACTTCAATTTCCGCAGCGTTGATTCCCGGATGAGAAGCCAGCAGGTTCCGAAGTGTAACAATCTCTGCATGGTCAAGCTCATTAACGCCATCCCGACTGTTCATCCGATGGCCTTTCGCTACAACATCGCCCTGATAAACCAGGACACAACCGACGGGAAATTCCCCACTGTCAAGCGCTTCTTGTGCTTCCTCAAGCGCCTGGGTCATATATTTTTTATGATTTGAAGAAGAAGGCATTACTGAAATGTTGAATCTGTGGCTTAGAGTTTTCTTCCGAATTCAACAACCGATGAAGCGATGGATAGAGATGACTCTTCCTGCACAAAATCATGGCCGGTGTCTTCAAACGGTAAGAAAATGAGTGTATTACGCTTTATAGAAAAATTAATATCGGGCAATTGTTCAAGTACTTCCTTTTTGTTCACCGATGTTTCGGCAACCACACTTTTCAAGGCTTGTGTCGCCTCCTTCAAGGGCATGGTAACAGGCTGAATCGGTTTTGCCAGTCTCTGCTCACCTTTCAAGAATTTCAGCTGAGTAAGTGTTGCACTTTTGGCTACTTTTAAAAAAATTTGCGGCCTGATCTTAATCGCTGGTATCCAGAAGGTCAATTCCTGTTTTTCGTGATGCTTGTTAACAACAACTGGTTGATTAGTCAATCGAAGAAGATCAGCGAGGCTTCTTAATTTGCTTTTTCCACTCTGCGCCGAAATCCTCCAGAAAGGAATGTAAACACTATTTGGGTTTTGTGCCTGAACCATTTCAAATGGTACGGGTACAAATTTTCCATTCTTTTCCGCACAACACGTATGACAATTGTAACAGTGGAGGACCAGCGCGTCAGAACCACCCTCCATTGCCGCACCACATTTAGGGCAGACGGTTGCAAGAAATGTTGGCTCCCATTCTTTACTATACCGAACCGATCCATTCTCCTGCGTGTACCATGGTTCGAAACTGGAGATCCTGCGATTCAGAACTCCATCGTAGAGACTGTTGCCATCCCGATAGAGCGGTAAGT
Source organism: Desulfobulbaceae bacterium (assembly GCA_004796425.1). Taxonomy (GTDB): domain Bacteria; phylum Desulfobacterota; class Desulfobulbia; order Desulfobulbales; family Desulfocapsaceae; genus MADRE3. The sequence goes on from QZLB01000072.1 coordinate 13,121, forward strand.
AAATGCAGCTCACCGTTTCACCGATAAACGCCCGGTGGAACAGCGTATCATTCCCATAGTCAGAAAAACTTTCTGCCAGCAGGGACGCACGCTGGAGAATGGTGACCGCAGGTTCTTTTCTCCTGAGAAACCTGCCCGAATGCGAGCCGTTTACCATTTGAATCGTCATTGCCTGTGGTCTGAGCCCCAGCGAAGGAGGTATGTCCTGAACCTTCAAACCCTGATGGGTGGTATCAAGCACTTTGTAATCTATGGTACGACCGCGACAACTGTAGATATTTCCCTTGAAACGCAGGTACGGAAAATAAATAACTTCTGATCGCTCAATACGGGTCGGAATTTTGTCTGGCAGCATAAAACGTTGCAGACCGCCATCCACGCGGTAATTTTTGATGTCGCAGAACACACAGGTCGTTAGCCTGTCAGCCTCCATCATCTCAACAGGTCCCCCGCATGAAGGACAGGAATGACTTATCTTAAGATCCATTTAACCCTACAGTTTGTTACCACATTGATTACAGAACATTGAACCAGGCATATTTTCGGTACCACATCCTTTGCAAACCATCGCCATCGGTTTCTGCTCGGTTGAGGTACCGCACTTGGAACAAAAACGTGCGTTTGGTGAAAGATTCTTACCACAATTCGAGCATTGACTCAAGATCACCTGCTGGTGCCCACAAAGTGGACAGAATCGGGCATCGGCTGGAATTTTATTTCGGCAATCAGGACATTCGATTAACGCTTCGGTTTTAGTCGTACCGTTATCCTGACTTTTCATCGCTCCAAACATGGCAGGCATCATCATACCCATTCCCATCCCCATACCCGCGCCGGCTTCTGATTGGTTTTCAGCGGCCTTTTCCATAGCCATGGCTGCTTTCATTCGCACAAATTTATCCATGTCGGAGATAACATTGAGTCGCGACTTATCATCAATCGCTTTTTGTACCTCCTCCGGGGGTGTTATTGAGGTAATATAGAGATGCGATAACCGCAAACCAAAGTGGGCAAAATCCAGGGTCAACCGCTTTTGCAACTCCACTGATAATTCGTCAAACTGGCCGGGAAGATCAATTATCGTATCGAGTGTTTCCCCTAAATAATCGTTGAGGCGTGAGACAATAACCCGCTTCAGATAAGTGGAGACATCTTCGGTGGTAAATTTGCCCATAGTACCAACGAGAGAATTGATGAACAGAACCGGCTGAACCACCTGCAAATTATAAATTCCGTGGGCTCGCAAACGTATCAATCCCAATTCAGAATCTCTGAATGCAACAGGGTTCATCGTCCCCCATTTCAGGTTGGTGAAATATTTTAAATTCACCATATATACTTCAGCCCTGAGCGGACTGTTACCTCGCCATGGGATAGAGAGTATTTTCGTTAATATGGGAAGATTCGCTGTTTTAAGCGTATGCCTGCCTGAGCCAAACGCATCTCTTGCCTTGCCCTTATAGAAGAGCACGGCTGCCTGGCTGTCACGAACCGTTAATTGAGCACCAAATTTGATTTCTCCTGAGCCTGACTCGGGCAGGCGATGCACCAGTTCATTTCCGCTTTCATCAAACCACTCGATATTTTCCAGAAAAACGCTGCTGTCAAATTGATTCATCACCACTGCTCCTTTTTAGAAACACACCGTTTTTCCGGTGCAGGAAAAAATGGACTAAACAAACTGGATTAATTGCACTTCTTTAATGATCAATTATAATATATTCATTGTGCAATACACAGCCAAAAACGACAAGGAGAATTAATGGATTTCAAGGATGAATGGGATCTCGATACAGCGATGAAGATCCTGCAAAATCAGACTGTGGATTCAAAGTTATGGGCAGAAGCCGTTGAGTGGCTCCTCCTTTATGGTCCACCCGAAGTGGTATCACTACTTCTCCAGGCCTCTACTCAGGCTACCGAAAACGCTTTCCCCGATTTACAACCGGTTGATTACACTCCTGAAGGAGAACGTGCTTATAATGTTGCCGAGATAGCAAAAGCACTTGATATTTCAGAAGAAGAGGCTGAGCGGGTTATTGCTCAAAAAGAATTGGCCCACCGTAAAAAATATTTCTTCCCAGGAGGCTCAGACACCATACATTGATTACGACTACATGAAGGTGGTAAGAGTTCGCTTCATATTAGTGGGTTGCAACGATAATCCCGCAGGGATTTTTCCTTTTTATCCCCTGAAAATGACCTAATCATTCTCTTTCAATTCGCACACAAAATCTTTGTGTATGGCCCTGGAACCATCAACGATTGTTGCAATGCTGGTCCACTATTCAACAGTTAAAACTGAGTCGATTTCCTGCTCACTTACCTGATCAGAAAAAACCACTTCTCCTATCTGCGCAGGGAGGACAAAAGTAATTTTGCCACCAACAATCTTCTTGTCGGTAAGAAGATATTGTTTAATCTTTATTCGAGCCAAATTATCGGGGATCTCGGTGGGCAAACCGTATTCTTTCAGCAAATCAAACTGTTTCTGATTTTCATCACTTGGCAATAGTGCCTGATTCATTGAAATCTTCGCTACTGCAACCATGCCGATTGAAACGGCAAATCCATGAGGAATCTCAAAATCAGAGGCAGCTTCGACCGCATGACCAATGGTGTGGCCATAATTGAGGATTCTCCTGAGATTTGATTCTTTTTCGTCGGCAGCAACTACTTCAGCTTTAATCCTGCAGCAGTGATAAATCATCGATGAAACATGCTGCTGATCCAGAGCCAGAATTTGCTTCCTATTATCATGTAAGTAGTCAAAAAAGTTGCGATCTCTGATCACCCCATATTTGATAACCTCAGCCAAACCATTGAGATATTCTTCTGAAGGGAGTGTTTGCAGGACATCAGTATCTATAAAAACTGCTTGGGGTTGATAAAATGCTCCTACCAGATTCTTTCCTTCAGGAATATCAACACCGGTTTTCCCACCAACCGAGCTGTCAACTTGGGCAAGCAAAGAGGTAGGTATTTGAATAAATGGAACCCCTCTAAGATAGCAGGCTGCAAGAAAACCAGTGATATCACCGGTAACGCCACCGCCAAGTGCGATAAAAATAGATTTTCTATCCAATCCGTGTTGTGCTGCCTGGCTGGCCAGATCAGCAATTGTTTCCAGGGTTTTGCTTTCTTCGCCATGATGGAAAATCATTAACTCGCAGTCGAGCCCTGCTAGCCTGATAGCATCAACCAGTGCATGACCATAGAGCGACGCAACGTTGTCATCGGCAACAATACAATATTTTGTCGCCTGATAATGGGTCTTCAACTCACGAGGAATCTGATTAATAACACCACAGCCTATCTTAATTGGATAACTTCTTTCGCCAAGACCGACCTGCAAGGTTTCCATTAGACTCGTATCTCCCTAAAACATTACTGTATGAGACTTAAAAACGAAAAAAGGAGATACTGCCAAAGCAGCATCTCCTTTTGAACTCAATCTGAAAAACACTAATTACATCGTGTCACCAGAAGCAGCTCCCTGCATCTTAACCTCAACTTTCTCGGTAAGACCTTCATAGTACTCACGCAGGTGAACAAGAACTTCGTCACGACCGAAATGGTCAACAATCTCAGCGCCTTCAGAGAGTGCTTTACGAAGCTTGGTACCAGACAGGATAACTCTGCTTTCTTTGTCATGAGGACAGGTACGCAGAGAAGCCATACCATCACACTCGTGGCAGTAGAAAGTCCAGTCAATTTTCATTGGCTTACAAAGCAGATCTTTTGCATCGTCACCGGTTACCGGAATACGATCAAAAATGTCCTGAGCTTCGAACAGTCCGTAGAAATCACCAACGCCAGCATGGTCACGTCCGATCAGCATGTTGTTTACACCGTAGTTCTGACGGAAGGTTGCGTGCAGCAGTCCTTCACGAGGTCCGGCGTAACGCATATCAAGCGGATAACCAGCACTGTAAACATTCTCTTTTACGAAGTAGTGCTCGATCAGGATATCGATCGCTTTGATCCTTACTTTTGCAGGAATATCACCAGGCTTCAGGTTTCCGATCAGAGAGTGAATCAGAACACCGTCACATACCTCAACGGCGATTTTTGCGAGGAATTCATGAGAACGATGCATTGGGTTACGGAGCTGCAGTGCAGCAACATTAGCCCATCCTCTCTCGTCAAACAGTGCACGAGTCTCTGCAGGCTTCAGGTAGATTCCCGGATACTCTTCGGGGTACTCGCCTTCAGAAAGCACTTTAACTGGTCCGGCAAGGTTGAAATCTTTCTGTGCCATAACCATGATGACGCCAGGATGATCTTCAGGAGCGATTTCCCAGAATTTTCCGTCTACGGACTCTTCACCTTCGCCCATGAATACTTTTTCACATTCCCACTTCTTGTCAGCTTCAGTCATCTCATACTTTTCTTCCACTTTCATGGTCGCAAAAGTAACGCCTTCTCTTACGAGAGCAACTTCGTCGCCTTCAGAGATAGCTGCTGCATCATCAGCGGATACATCAAGGGTGATCGGTACAGGCCAGAAGGTTCCGTCTGCCATCTGGAAATTATCACAAACGCCTTTCCAGTCAGCTTTGCTCATGAAACCGGTCAGCGGGCTGAAACCACCAATACCCATCATGATCAGGTCACCTTTGGCACGCGCAGAAATCTCAATCTGCTTGAGCCCTTCGGCTTTTTTGAGTTCTGCATCACGCTCTGCGCCTTCGAGAAGTGCACAAACCAAGCCTTTTCCACCATGTGGTGCAACTAATTTTGACATAATGTTCCTCTTTAAAATTTATTGGATAAAATCAGCCGTTTTCTCACAAAAACAGCACGTTGCATACGAGCTATCCCGCGGTTTTACGGGTCGTTTGTCCCTGAACCGCGATTCATTTACGAAGGATTATATATAGTGTTGTTGGATAAAATGTCAAGCAAAAAGGCGTGTCAATACGTTCTACAATCTCACCGTGAAAATAATCGGAGTCGCAAGGCATTTGAGACAACCGAAACAGAGCTTGCTGCCATTGCTGCCCCGGCGATCATGGGATTTAATCCTGGTCCGCCAAAGATGACCAATACTCCTGCTGCAACGGGAATACCAATAACATTATAGGCAAAGGCCCAAAAGAGGTTTTGCCTGATATTTTTCATCACCGCCCGAGACAGTTCAATAGCAGTGATCACCCCTTCGAGATGGGGGTACATCAGTACGAAATCTCCTGACTCAACCGCAATATCGGTACCAGAAGCAAGGGCAATGCCTACATCTGCCTGGCTCAGTGCAGGCGCATCATTGATTCCATCACCGATCATCGCGACCTTCCTGCCTGAATCCTGCAACTCTGCTATTTTCTTATGCTTCTCAGCAGGTAGAACCTCGGCATGCACTTCGCTTACCCCCGCCAGCTCACCAATTGCTGCAGCGGTTTGAGCGTTATCTCCCGTCAGCATGATGACCTGGTAATTCCGGTTCCGCAGCTTCATCACGCTGGCATGTGCATCCTCTTTGAGCACATCTGCCAGTACGATGATTCCTGAAAATAGTTGATCGACTGCCAGATAGAGCACGGTACTCCCCTGCATTGAAAAATGTTCTTCGTCTATGAAATTCTGCGGAATAACAATGTCTTTATCTCTGAGCAATCGGAGATTACCAACCAGAACCGTATGTCCTGCCACCGTACCTTCTACACCTCCACCTTCGTGCTGCTCATATTTTTCCGGTTCTAAAATCGATAAGTTTTGAGTTTCAGCATAACCAACAATTGCCTGACCAAGCGGATGTGATGACTTTCTTTCAATGGAAGCCGCCAGTCCAAAATGTTCCTCTTTTTCCGTGCTTTCATGCTTTGAAACATAGTGCGTTACCTGCAATTCTCCCTTGGTGAGTGTGCCGGTTTTATCAAACACTACGGTATCAATTTTTTCAGCAGCCTGAAGTGCCTCCGAAGATTTCACCAGTATTCCCAGTTGAGCGCCTCGACCGGTTCCAACCATAATCGAGGTCGGGGTAGCCAAACCCATTGCACAGGGGCAGGCAATAACCAGGACGGCAATAAAAAATCGGAGCGATTGGGAAAAGCCAACTTCGCCCAGGAAATACCAGGACAAACCTGAAACAACGGCTATTACCATGACTGCCGGTACAAAATAGTAACTGATGGTATCAGCCAGAGAAGCGATCGGTGCTTTGGTTCCCTGGGCCTGCTGAACCAATCTAATTATCTTGGATACCAGGGTATTTTCCCCGGTTTGCATTGCTTCAAGGGTCAAGGCCCCATCATTCACCATGGTGCCTCCAAAACCATTGTCACCTTCCCGCTTTTCAACCGGCAGGCTCTCACCGGTAAGCATTGATTCATCAACGGATCCAGTACCATGTATAAATCGACCATCCACCGGTATTCGTTCGCCAGAACGAATCAGCAAATGATCACCCTCCTCAATCTCATCAGTTGGTATCTGGGTTAAATCATCACCATCGACAAGCAAGGCTGTATCCGGGGTGAGCTTCACGAGTTTTGATATTGCATCAGAGGCTCGAGATTTGGAGCGTGTCTCAAAATATTTGCCGAGAAATACTAACGAAATCAGAATCCCGGTTGATTCGAAATAGAGATCCATCACCCGTTCATGGACATTTAAACCGATAAAAATTTCAAACAATCCCCAACATGAATAGAGGAATGCGGCTCCGGTACCAACGGCAATCAGACTGTCCATATTTGGGGACCTGCGGAACAGGGCTGAGAAACCATCGATATAAAATCGTTTGCCCAGATACATGATTGGCAGCACCAGAAACAACTGACAAAGGGCAAATGCAAGGGGTGCCTGGTCAGGAGCAATCGCTACTGGCAGAGGCATCCCGATCATTTCCCCCATGGACACATAAAAAAGGAGCCCTGCAAACAGGAGAAGAAGCGATACCGTGTTCTTCATCTGCTGGAGTTTTCTTTCGGTCTCCTGCTGCTTTCGAGAAAAATCATCCGCCCCACTTTGCGCCAGCGTCGCAGAAAAGCCCAGATCGTCAATACCCTTTCTGATCGAGCGCAGGCTCATTTGGGCAGGATCGTACTCTATGGTTGCCGTTGCCGTTGCCAGGTTGACCTCTGCTTTGTGCACACCGTCTAAGCCACTGAGTCTACGTTCAATACGAGATGAGCAGCTGGCACAATGCATCCCGGAAATATCAAATTCAACACTTTTGGTGGTTTCCGTTGTTTCCGTGAGTTTAAACCCCAGTTGCTTAACGCGGTCAATGATGTCATGACTCTGGGCGCCCCCATCATCAAGGTGACAACTCATTTGCTCCAACGTGAGATTTACGGCAACATGGTTAACCCCGGCCATCCCTGAAACAACCCGTTCAATTCTAGACGAACAGGCCGCACAATGCATGCCGGCAACACTATAATGATGCACTTTCATTTTTTCTTAAATCTTGACCTTTATTATAACCCTGCATATTTTCAATGCATTACGACATTGTCGGACCCTTTACTCATAATTTAACGATTATAGAGGACATTACAATGCAGGTTATTAAAATTAAAGGAATGAGCTGCCAGCACTGTGTTGCTTCAACTACCAAGGCACTCGAGGAACTGCCAGGTGTCAGTAGGGTTTCAGTTGACCTTGAAGCAGGTGAAGCGAAATACGAAGGTGATATTGATAAAGCAGTGGTGTCAAGCGCCATTGAGAAAATCGGTTTTGAAGTTATTGAATAAGTAACCACACACCGGACACATACTCATTAATATTCAACTCGAATTCTGCCAAGTACGTTGACTACGATTCTGGTATTCAGCAGATTGCTTTGGTTAAGAAAAATGGAGCCAGGCTGATTTCGCCCATACCCCTTGAAGCGAAACCGCTCCGAGCTGAAGTTGGTGTCTATTGAAACACTCGCCGGGGATTGGTGAGCGACCAATAGGCGCTCATTTCCATTCCGAACCCAGTCACCAGCATGACCATTCCCCTCCCCGTTATCGACGAATATTTCATACCCTTTTTCGTGAAAATCGATCACCACCAACTCACAATTTGTGTAGGAATAACTCCGCGCGTATTGGAGGCTACTTACCAGACGAGCCGCAGTTCCTCGAAAATCTGCTCCTGTTTTCCATTTTAAAACCGCCGGTACCGCAACCAATGAACCAACAGAAATGATGCCTAAAACCGTTACCAATTCAACCAATGATAAGCCGCGGGTATTCATCATGCACTTCCTCCTTTTTCTTACTTATTATAAGGAAGCGCTCTGACGAATTTCTTACGGCAAAAAAAAAGCTCC
>QZLB01000198.1 GCA_004796425.1 Desulfobulbaceae bacterium
ACTGAGACCAGAGCAGCTTACCAAAATTGCTTTACAGAAAAAGCCCGACTCCAAAAAACAGATGAAGGGCGAAAAAGGGCAGAAAAAGCCTCGGGTCAAGCAAAAAGGGAAAGCCCAACCAAAAGGAGATGATAATAACAACCCGAACTCCTTTTCAGCTGGTATGAGCTTTATTCGGCCTCTGCCAAATTCGGAAAAACAAGCCGGCGGGGAAATCGATGTTCAATTTATGTATCAAGATCCTTCGAATGTTCAACCGTATAAACTTATCCTTCTAAAGGGAGGAACGCGCATTCATTCCTTTACCGCAGCCGCTTTCCCCCCGCCTCGGCTCGACAATAAACTACTCCTCGCCCTCCCGGATAACTTACCTACCGATGACCGCTATCAAATTGAGGTAACAAGTGCCAACGGTATGTTTCAGGCGCGCTCACAGCCATTCTCCATCCGTGATGAAGCGCAGGCCATTTCGGGGGATATCAGAGTATCGATCGAAGGTAACCCAGGCTCCGCAGATCCGGGAGAGACCCTTCGGATAACGTTGAATGGTCCACCCCAACCCGAAGGAAATCGTGGAATTTTCCAAGCCTGGGCAGAAGATTACAATGGCCCACGCGATGAGCGTTCAAGTCCCTTTCTGTTAACCAATTACCCGGTAGAGACCCTGAACTATGCCCCCGAGGGCGGCTATGTGATAGAAAAAAACCTTATCCGAACTGAAAATAATTACAACACCATCGTCTTTGATTTGACCATTCCTACTTTTGGCATAGTAGGTGACGGGTGGAGATTCACCTTTTTTAACCTCTCAGACGGGTTGAGAGGTGCGAGTCGTACCTTTTCAATCACTGGTGATGGCTCACTTGAGTTACTGATTGTACCGGAAATGGTGGGAGTTGAACCAGAGGGGGCTGTCAACATGGCTTTGACAGATATCAGAGTGAACCAGGATGGCCAGCTTCAGGCTTATGTAGTGACCACACCACCTGCTGATCTACGAACACAGCCATCATACCAGGGTCGCTTTGTTGTCAAACATATGGAGATGGAGTTTTCTGGGCTGAGTGAATCCGCCACGCTGGGAACGGTTGATAAATCCTTCTCCGTACATCCCACCGCGACCTCCCAAGGGTGGGTAAGCCTGGGACACATCGATAGTTTTACCACGCCCACAATGAGAAATAGAGGTTATATGGTGGCAGGTGGTATTCAGGTTGAGATGAGTATCATCGGAGCGATAGAATTTCCTCTTACCGATAACAGCCATTTTACCCAGGTGCCGATCATGCCTCACCATCTCATTATCAAACTGACCGGACCCGGTTATGAAGAAAGCACTAATGCGATCCGGTATTCAGGAGACACAAATGATCAAGTTGTTCAAATGGATTGGGTCAAAATAAAAGTCAGAAACAAAGGCTATCGCACCGCCCACGGTGGAATGTTTGTCTACCAGTTTCAAGATTACCGCCCCGGTGAACTCGATGGACCAGGTCCTGGCGAGCGTGTTGAGCTCGGCTCTCAACAATTGACCGTAGAACCCACACCAGGTGAGGAGGAGAACTTATTCAGCATCTTCAATACCCCAGGGATCCAATATCCCGAGTGGTACGAAGGCAGAATCCTGATCCAGTTTAATGGAGATTTTCTTGATGCAGCAAATCTGGAGAATGGGGAGATCGACGTTGAATTTTTATATCGAAGATAATAGCGAAAATTGAGCGCAACGTTACCTGTTTCTTTATCAGGGGCAGTTTAAAGTGATGATTCTCGATAATACTTTGCATATTCTTCCCGCACCAGTGACTGATTTCGAAACAAATAGAGGAACAATTTAAAAGAGACCATCTTTAAGAACGCATAAATCGGGCAGATTAAGAGGCTGACTATAATGATACGAATAAGCCAGGTATCAACATAGCGGGAAAGCACAATCGGTACGACCCCGAGAATGAATGCCTCCAGGTAGATCCGAAACCCATAAAAAAGCCAGGACGGGATAAAGATTGAGAGCTTGCTAAGCAGGAGCACAAACACCTTGAGTTTCTGCAGGTAACTGCCATTCGATATGATCGCGATCTTTGATGAGTAGGAGAACCCGGCAATAATCACTGGCCAGAGACAGGCTGCGGTCACCAGCAAAAAAATTGCTGAGTAGGGAGACTGGTTTTTGCTCCAGAACAGCAAGCCGATCAGAAAAGCGATGACCAGTCCAATTGCGCTGGTCAGACAGGTTATGCTCACCGCCACAAAATCCCAGCCCACCTGCTTCCAGCGAAGCTGGAGCAGCGAATCCAACACGCCAAAACCCGAGCGCTCCTGACGGTGCATCCTCCTCATATCACTGGACGGCCACAATGACAGGAGAGCTTTCAGGAAGAAACCTCCCAGAAGAACAAGAAATATCTCGATGTGCCCACCAAGTGCAATCAGTTGATCAACCAGTTGCGTATAGGTATACGAGGAGATGTCGGCCATTCTTTTCGACAACTCCGGCTTTTCAATAAATTGAGAAAGTTTCGGTGAGACATGGGACGCGACCTCATCAATCAGCATCACCACCAGGATCAGTGCGAGAAACGAGCGGTATTTCCATATATCTTTTATCGCATTGATAACGAGCAGGTGAAGAAGTTTCATTTATTGATCACCTTCACGCTGGCTGAAATTGAAGCAACCCGTTTTTCTGGCACCTTTGTATGAGAAATAACACAAGGCGATCCCTAAGGGAAAAAGGATAAAAAGCATCGGCGTATGCGGTATCAGGACTGATCTGATACTAAAACTCATAAGGACAATCCCGAAACAGAATAGAAAGAGATATATGCAAAGCAAGAGCTCGCTGAATGGTTTCACCTGAGCATATTGTTCAGAATCGGTTGTTGCCTCTACCCTCTGAGGCACACGAAACCCCCAATAAAAAAGGGCATGCGTGATTATCCAACCGCAGAAAATCGTAAACACCACATCAGAGAACCAGTGGGCACCACTCATTACCCGGTGTGTCGCCATCAGTACTGAACCGCACCAGGTATAGAGGAAAAAGAAGTAACCAATGGCTCTCGCCCTTCGCGTTTTCCCGCAATAGACCAGACAATAGGCTACTCCCAACAGAGCAATAATGGCCGCCGTGTGGCCACTTGGGAAACTTCCCCGGTAAATTCCATTACCGATAAACTGTCCCCCCACTTCGTACCATTCGGTAAACGGGTAATCCCCTCTTAATACCTGTTTGGGACGGGGGCGGGCCATCAACCATTTAATCGTATGAACTGCCAGCAACGCAGAACAGAGTGCGTTGACAAGAATGAAACCCAGTTGCGGTCTCAACCGGCGCATCGTGGTAACACTGTTAAAGAATGGGGGATACAGAAATTTCCTTTGTGCTGTCTGCGTATAAAGCTTTGGCCACTGTTTCAGCTCATGCGCAGAAGCCACAACATAGCCAATCAGGCAGGTGATCATGACAAAAATAGTCAGATCAGAAGCTCCAACCCGTTCGAGTTCGAAAATTGACGGAGCCAGATAGTATTTCAGCAGCTCAGAGTTGTGGCTCCGTAACCAGGCTGAAAACGACTCATCATAGATGGTCGCAAACGTCATGCCAATCCCCGAAAGTAAGAGAATTACAATCAACTGACGAAGCGGTTTTGAGTGGTAATTTTCTACATCCATTAATTCAAATCAAAGTACGCGAACTGTAATTTTGAGTGGTAACTCATTCGCCAAACAGGGATCGGATGCTACCACATTTACTAAACCATTTCATTACTCATAAAGAGCAGGAGGGTAGCAGAAGTTGAGTATCAGGGAGAAATGAACAGTCAACAATACTCACCTGATGAATAACACTATTCCAAAAAACACCGTTAGCTATTCATCTTTAAGCTGAATCATCAGTAGTTCCCCCTGGGCATGTACCGTACCATCAGTTGCCAGGGTGACATTAACAACTACCTTGCGTCCATCAATTGAGACGATGTTTGCCCGCAGCTCCAGCTCCTTACCAACAGGCGTGGGAGATCGAAAATCCACCTTCAGGGAGGCAGTAACGAAACGAGGCATACCACCTGGCTTCATCTCAATTCCCAGTTCACGGGCTTTGGCAGCCGCCGCAGTTCCAGCGCCATGGCAATCCATCAGAGAAGCGATCAAACCTCCATAGAGGATATCCTTCATTCCTCCAGAGTAATAACTCTTGGGCATAATCCGACACACACCCTCATCGCCATCCCAGTAGCTCTTTATCTGATGCCCGTGTTCATTGAGCCGTCCGCACCCATAGCAATGGGAATAATCGTCCTGATAGTAGTCCTGAAACGGTTTGTCGTCCATGTTCTGTCCCTCTGTTTTCAGTTTCCAGATTAGATAGATGCAACCTCACATGCCTGCAATTGCCTATCTGCCGGCAACTTGCTCAACCAGCTCGATCTCGGCCCGATCCTGGATGCTGACCATCCCCTCATATTTCAGAAATAGACCATCCGAGCTGCGATACCAGTAGGTGCCACGCCAAAATGGGGCAAAAAATCCGGTCAATCTAACCTCGACCTTTATTGCTTCTATTTCACTACCCTGGAGCAGGAGAGTCTCGAAACTCTGCTTGGTCGCTTCAAGCACAACCGGTTTCATTTTGTCCTGTCGAATGGTCCAGAACGATATAGACTGAGCCTCTGAGATCAGAAATGGTCGCAATGAATAGGAAAATGGCTGAAACCACGGTCTCTGGTCCAGTTGATACGTCTGCTCCTGGCTAGATTCGGAATTCTGCATTTGGACGGTAAGTGAGTTGCCAGATCTCCGGGCTATCGTTGTTCCTCCTGAGCCATCCTGAACTTCCCAATACAGCGTTTTCCCATCCCCTTCACAGCGGTTAATCATGGTCGTTTCTTGATCATGAACAATGATCTCGGCAAATTCAGGATAGTATCGAAGAGTCCAGAGAAAATCGCCCTTCTCTTCACCGCTCATTTTTTGGTAGCGATACACTCCCTCCGGGATTTTGGAATGCATCAGGGCAGCGGGTAATTTGGATACGGTAGAAAAGAGCAGAAGCGTGAGAAAGAGAAAATGATACACTTTCATGGTTAAAAGGAGGTAGAGGGGGTTCCAGAATCAGATGTGACGGATTACTCAACACCTTTGGTTTGAAGAAACTCACCATATTTTTTGTCGATGCCGACAATATGATCAATCCACCATTTTCGAAGATATGTATACGACTCTGAGAGGAGCACTTCTGGTTTACTACTGAATTCCCTTTTCAAGTCTGAGATCTTCTTTTTGAACTCGTTATGGCTATCCAGCTGTTCCTGTAGTTCAGGGTACCCATGTTCCATCAAAAGCCGCTCTTCTTCTTGCAGGTGTTTATCCGCATACTCAAAACATCGCTCCAGGATTTTTTCAGCATCAGGGTTTTGCTCTTTGCCACGTATCGAGACAAATAGATCATTAATTAATTCAATTAAATCATGATGCTGCTTATCCATCGATTTAATCCCGGTTTCATAACTCTCTCGCCATTTTATAACCTGCATAACTGACCTTCCTCTATGAGCTTCTAAGATTGAAACGGTACTCCGTCACCTGTCGATACACATGACCCGGTTTCAGTATCACACTGGGAAACGCACGCTGGTTCGGTGAATCTGGAAAATGTTGTGCTTCCAGACAAATCCCGCCATGTTTTACAAAAGTCGACTTACCGCTCGCATCTCCAGCCCCCAGGTTGTTACCCGTATAGAACTGAAGACCAGGCTCTGTCGTATAAACCTTCATTTCTCTACCACTGTGGGGTGAGTAGAGTATGGCGGCCGTGTTTTCGAGTTTACCTTCGGTGTCCAATACATAATTATGGTCAAAACCACCCCCAAACAGCTCCGCTTCAGGGGTTTGATCAAGCAATGCCCCAAGCTGCTTCTCCACTCGTAAGTCCAGAGGACTCCCTTCTACCGATCGATACGCACCGGTCGGAATCTGTTTTTTATTAACCGGGGTATAGCCTGAAGCGTTGATTTTAACCCGATGCCCCAAGGTATCACCTGTACCATTGAGGTTAAAATAGCTGTGCTGGGTCAAATTGATAATAGTCACCATGTCGGTTGCGGCGGTGTAATCTATTACCAGTTTATTATCCTCGCTGAGCAGGTATAAGACTTGAATATCGACGGTACCTGGATACCCCTGATCCTGGTCTGGGCTTGTCATGCTGAGCTTTAATCCCCCGCCTCGAGGATCCCGATACGGTTCCGTTTCCCAAATTTTTTTATTAAATCCCAGGTCGCCACCGTGGAGATGATTCTCTCCTTCGTTACATGGAAGCCGGTATGCATTTCCATCGATTTTGAACGTGCCGTTGCTGATACGGTTCGCATAGCGGCCGACCAAACACCCGAGATAACTGGTGTCATTCAAGTAGTCCTCAAGCGTGTCATGGCCGAGAACGATATTCGCATAATTGCCCTGTCTGTCAGGTGTGCGGATAGAGGTAATAATGCCACCCAGATTTATCAGGCTGAGCACCAACCCCTTATCGTTGGTGATGGTGAATTTTTCAATAGCTCTATCTTCAATAGAGCCGAAATCCTTTTTCGTCAGACGCACAAATTCCCCCGACAGCATCGTGAAATGGGAAGATCAAGTTCGAGAGACCCAGTCCCTGAGCCCGTCTCGTGTATCGTAGGACTATTCTACACCAGCGTGAAAGGAAAGAAAAACAAATGTTTAGTCTGGCAGTGTTTCCCCCGGGGATGGGGGAAACAGGTCAGCTATTTTTTTTGGAATTTCTGCAGTGACTCACCAGTGACGGTGAGCAGTCTGTGCCTGCTGTTATAGAGACCAACCAGCGATAAGGCTAGGTTCGACTGCGTTCGAACCAGATCACGCTGAGCCTCATTCAGCCTGACCAGTGATTCCTGGCCTGCATTGTACCCATCCCTTACTAGATCCCTGGTCTTGGTCACCAGCTCGGTCGTTGACCGTTGCAGTTTAAGCTGCTCCTGAGCAAGGAGTAAATTACTGTACGCTTCACGCACTTCCTTTTTTACATTATTCTGCTGGTTGTGGAAATTATTCAACGCTTCTCTCTGTTGCGCCTCCGATTCGGCAATCCGAGCCCGGTCTGCCCCACCACTGTAGAGATTGTAATTCAGGCTCAGGCCGATAGTGGTGCCAAAATCCTCCGATTCAAACCCGGGATCATCACTTCGATCCCCATCGACTGAACCACGCAGTCTCAGTGTCGGATAATACTTGGAGCGAGCTTGTTCGATTGCCGCGTCTCGTGACTTCATTCGATAGTGCTGTTGCAAGAGATCGGGCCGCGTGACCATTGCTTTACTGATGAGTAATTCAGGTTCAAAGGCGAGGAAATCTGAAGCTTCGATCATTTCAAGTTTTGCCAGGGCAAGACTATCGGGAAGTTGTGCTTCAGAAACCCCCATGAGTGTTGCCAGGCTAAAACGAATTACCTCATAGTCACGCTCAGCGATCAATAAATCAGTCTTCGCCCGATTGATCTGAACCTTGAAGTTTAGCACCGAACTGAGTGAACCTGCTCCCTGTTGGTAACGTAACTCAGCATCACCAAGCTGACGCAGGTTAAAAGCAATATCAGCTTCGGCAATTTGCCGGGTATACAAGGCCAGGTGCGCGTTATAGTAGGTCTCGGCAACGAGCTGTAAAAGAAGTCTCTGACCATCATACCGTGCCTGCATACTTTCCTGTTCGCTGTTTTCGGCTATCAGTTTATTGAACCTTCTGGAAAAGCCATCGAAAATCAACCATGAGGCCTCTAATCCCAAACGATACCGCTCCTGATTCTTCTCAATTGAGACTCTCTGGCCCTGGGTTTTGGTCGACGCATCCGAAACTCTGGTCCAGGTCGCCCCTCCGGTAAGATCAAGCCCAGGATAATACAGGGATTGTGCCTGGCGAACCCGCTCTGTGGCCTGGGCGACACGATCGGCAGAAGCCGTCAAGGTCGGATTTTCCTCCATCGCCTTTTTCTGGGCTGTTTCAAGGTCCAGTACCGAAAGCGATTCAAGTACAATCTCCGCGTTCAGGTTTGTAAAAAAGGTGGTTAACAACAATACGGTCGTTACACCGATTAGTTTGGCATTCATTTTTCCACTTCTCCATGATTTGCTCTTGGTTCTACCGCTGTTCGCGTCGGCCACACCCCATAAAGTATTCGATGCCAGCCACGTCGCAGGTCATTGATAATCACTAGCAGACTCGGGATCAGGATCAGAGTCAGCAATGTGGCAAAGGCCACACCCGCCGCCACCGACAAGGCCATGGGAATCAGAAACTTGGCCTGCATATCGGTTTCGACAATAAGTGGCGCAAGTCCACCAATGGTTGAAATGGTGGTCAGAAATATTGCCCGGAACCTTCTGGCACCACCCTGGATAACCGCTTCAAAAAGACTCATTCCTCCGGCCAGATTGGTATTTACCCGTTCGATAAGTACGATGGAAGAGTTGATTACCACTCCTGAGAGTGCGACCATCCCAAACACCGACATCATCGAAAGATCATAGCCAAATATCAAATGACCGATAATCGCACCAATGATGCCAAAGGGGATAGTAAACAAGATGATAAACGGTTGGATATAGGATTTGAAAATCGTTGCCACGATAATGAAGATTCCGACGATGGCGATGGGGAAACCCACAATCAGAGAACCCAATGATTCACGCACATCTTTTTTTGACCCCTGCATGGAAAGGTAGAGCCCGTCATACCTCTCGGTCAGGGCCGGGAAGGTTTGCTCGGAGAGGTCCGCAAAAATTTCTGCCGCGTTGGCCTGCTCCGGATCGACCTCTGCCGTTACTACTATTCTTCGCAAGCCATCGGTACGGGTAATGGTTGAGTAGCCTGGGGCAAAGGTTATATGAGCCAACGATTTCAGAGGAATTTCATGACCGGCCGGGGTTCTGATATTCATTGTTTCAAAATCCGAAATTCTTCTCCGCTCATCCGAGGCCAATCGTACTTTTACCCGTATATCATCTTTTCCCCGCTGCATACGAAAGGCCTCACGGCCAAAGTATCCGGCATTGACCTGACTGGCCAGATCCTCAATGGTCAAGCCCAAAGTTCTCGCTTCAGGCTTCAAACTCAACTGCAACTCATTTTTCCCAACGGTATAATCACTCTTGATCTGATACACACCCTGAAAACCAGCCAACTCCTGCTGCAGATCATCAGAGGCTCCTACCAGCTCTGCCATATTTCTGCCCTGGAGCCATACTTCTATTTCCGCTCCTGATGGTCCAGCCTGCATCCCTTCAAAGGTGAGCGCCACCGCGCCGGGGATTTGCCCCACTTCTTTCTCCCATTCGATTAACAGGTTATTGGAGTGCACCCCGCGAAATTCCGAATCGAGCAACAGGATCTGCACCGAACCCAAATGAGGCCCGCTCTTGCCCCGACCACTTGAGGCAAGACTCTGGCCCAACAGCTCAAGCTTCTGCTTAATTAATGGTTCACCAGATTTCGTCTCGGTTCTCTCCCCAATCCGCTCAAAAGCTTCACCCATATCATAGAGTGCCTGCTGGGTGATTTTTGCCGGAGTACCTGCCGGAAATTCCACGGTAGAAGTAATGACAAAACCATCAAGCTTTGGAAATACCTGAAATTTTACAAATCCCCCGACAACCAGTCCAAGGCTGAGAATTAATATCCCGATGGCCGTAGAGAGCGAAACATAGCGCCAGTTGAGTACTATTTTCAAAAACGGTACGTATCTCTGCTCGATAAAACGCTCAAGGCCATCACCAACCGCTACCCGGAAGCGGGTCAGTAAACCGAAAATCCCACCCCATCGCGGTTTCTTGTTAATATCGGGAAGATTATTGAGATGAGCGGGTAACAGGATCAGACATTCAATAAGTGAAACTACCAGACAGGAGATTACCACGGTGGGCAAAATCTTGATAAACTTCCCCATGGTTCCGCCAATAAATCCGAGTGGCAGGAACGCAACGATTGTCGTTGTAACAGCAGCAATGACCGGCATCGATACTTCATTGACCCCGGCAATCGCTGCCTCAAGTGGTTTTGCTCCCTGCTTCCGCTGTACATAGATGGCCTCACCCACCACAATGGCATCATCGACCACAATGCCAAGCACCATGATGAGTCCAAACAATGAAATCATATTGATAGTTGCACCCATCGACCAGAGCAGGAACATGGCCCCGGATATGGAGATGGGAATACCCATACCGGCCCAGAATGATAAACGAAGGTCCAGAAAAAGCCAGAGCAGCAGGTAGACCAAACATAAACCGATCAGCCCGTTTTTGGTCAGCAGATTGATTCTGGCTCTTAAATATTCGGTATTGTCATAAAAGACATCGATGGAAACCCCCGGTGGCAGGGTTGGCTGTTTATCCTGAACATAGGTTGCAACCAGATCCGAAATTTTCAGGGAATCTTCCATGGAAGTTTTAGAAACCTGCACAAACATGGCCGGCCTGCTGTTAATTCTTGCTGCCACCGGATCTTCGGTAAATTCGTCCTTGATGGTGGCGATCTGGCCCAATCGTATCAGTGCTCCATCGGAGCGGGCTTTGACGACAATTTTTGCAAGTTCCTGGCCGGTATACTTGCGACCGATGGTTCTAATCCTGATATCTTCACCCTCAGTCCTTAAGGTACCTCCCGCCAGATTCAGGCTCGATTGACGAATTGCCCGGGCAACTGTTGACAGGCTCAGGTCAAACTCCTTTAATCTCTCTTCAGAGAGCTCGACCCCAATTTCATAGGAGCGGGTGCCAAAGACATCCACCTGGGAAACATCGGGAATCAGCTTTACCTCGTCTCTGATCTGCTCCCCCCACTCCTTCATCTGTTTTTCCGGGACGTCCCCTGTCAAAGCGAGCAGCATCACCACATCCTTATGGATAATTTCGGTGATAATGGGGTTTTCTGCATCGACAGGAAAGGTGGAGATAGCGTTCACCTGGGATTTTACTTCATCCATCACCCGATTGGTCTCATACCCATCCTTGACCTCAATTGAAACACTGGCAACCCCTTCTGAAGAACGTGTGGTGTATTGCTTGATTCCTTCTACCGACTCAATCGCATCTTCAATTTTGGTTGAAATACCTTCTTCGACTTCTTCGGGATCTGCCCCCGGATAGACCACACTAATGGTGATGACATCTACTGAAAACTCAGGAAAACTCTCTCTGACAGTCTGCCAGGTCGCCAGACCGCCCGCCAGAAAAATCATGACCAAGACAATATTAGCGAATACCGTATTCCTTGCAAATGAGGCAAGTAGTGTTTTCATTGTTTACTCACCACCCTTGGAATTCTCGATACGCAGCTTTGACCCTTCCAGCGGGTTGATCAATCTGGTGGTAATTACCAGGTCCTTCGGTTTAACACCGGAACGTACGAACGCATCATCCCCCTGGACACGAATAACCTCCACCGGAGTGGTGACAAGCCGGCCATCTTTTGCCAGATAGACGGTATTCTCGTATGACACGGCAGTTCGCGGCAAACGGATAACATCGCTGAGGAGTTCCCCGGGGATGGAAACGGTGACAAACATTCCGGCAACCAGCGGGGTTGTCGTTGAATTCTCTGCTGATCCCGCAGGCAGCCTGACAATCGCACGGACACTTCTGGTTTCGGGGCTGAAGCCTGCGATGCCATGCAGGTAGCCCGTATGATGCTGGCTGGGGAGTTCGGTCCAACTCAGGCGAACCGGTACCTCTTGCACATCCCCAAACCAGTTAACGGACGCGGACCGCTTCTCAGGAGCAAATTTCAACCATTCTACCGCATCCTTACCATAGATTGGAACCTCCACCTCAAGAATTGAATCGTCAGCCACAACCAGGATCACTCTACCGGGAGTAACATATTGACCCGCTTCAACATCTACCGAGACAACCCGGCCATCAAATGGCGCTGTTACCCGACACCTCTCAAGATTAATTTTGGCCCGGGTGATTGCCTGTCTAACCTGAATAAGCCGATCTGCATTCGTATTGACCGTTTTTTTTGCCTGCTCAACTCCTGCAGCGCTTCCAACCTGGTTATTCTCGAACAACCCCTTCACCCGCTTGAGCTCACTTTGGGCCAGTGCCAGATCCTGTTCAATTACCTCGAGTCGTTCACGATTATAGTCAAATTCTGTTCGATAATCTGTATCGTCGATGCGAAACAGAAGTTCACCCTGCTCGATAACTTCACCGCTTCTCAGGCGCGGATGCAGTTCGGTTATCCTACCCGATACTTCAGCCGAGAGATGAACTTCCCTGATTGGCATCAGCTCACCGTATCCGGTCAGGAAGATCTGATTATCCACTGCCTCTGCA
Organism: Desulfobulbaceae bacterium; assembly: GCA_004796425.1. GTDB lineage: Bacteria > Desulfobacterota > Desulfobulbia > Desulfobulbales > Desulfocapsaceae > MADRE3. The sequence continues at coordinate 12,351 of QZLB01000198.1, forward strand.
GTAATCACCTGGACTTTCAATGGTCTCTCGGTTCGCACGACCTTCTCAGGGCTTTTCTTCATCGACTTCAGCCCCACAAATCCTCCAACCGCAAGCAAGAGTATTACCAGGCAGATAACGATCCTGGTCATTACCGAGCGATCAAGATTTTCATGTTGGTTCTGCATCTTCTGTATCCTTTTCAATTGCTTTTTCAACCTGAGCCATAACCTCGCACCATTTTTCAGCAAGTTCCGGCCCGACTTTCTTGATGATCCTGGCAAATCCCGACAAAATTGCTTCCTGCATGAGACTCATCTGAGTTTCCGCCTGCTCTGAGAGTCTCACAACCACCACGCGCCGATCCCGATCGCTTCTTGTTCGCACCAGAACATTTTTTTCGACCAAACGATCAGCCATTGCTGAAACAGAGGGGGGAGAAACCTCAAGCAGCCCGGCAAGGTCTGAAATAGTACTTTCACCCTGCTCCTGAACCTTGAGGAGCATGTGGACCTGGGCAGGAGAGAGATCACCAGCCAACATTCCCTCCATACCGGCCTGGGCTTCCATGTGAACTTTCAACATCTGGTTTCTCATATGCCTGCCAAACCTGAACAACAACCGGGCCTGTTTTGTAATGAGTTCATCGGACATCAACCACCTCGAAAACAATAGGATGTTTATTAATCAGTCTAATATTTAGCCTAACTAAATAATTGCCACATAACACTTTGTAAAGGATATTCTTCGAAGGACCACGATTTTTAATGGGATTCTAATGAACCGAATAATCTATCAGGGAGTCAGGTTAATCATTTCGAATGACAAGTATTGCAAGTCAGCCATCAAAAGTTGGCCAGACAAGGGATCCGGCTGGCCGAGGAGAATTGAAATAACCTGGGAACATTCTATTGCACCAATTGCCATTACCGCATAGCCAAGGGTTCCCAGCCTTTTTTCCACTCCCTGATCCTGTTGGGCTGCCTCGGGACCATAGAGCCGGCTTAGTCCCTTTGCTCCTGGCAGAATGGACATAACATGCCCGCAACTTCCGCCAATGGCTGCAGACACCAGGGCGACGTTGTCTCGGCCACAACCTTCCGCCAAAACCAGACGGCCGGAAATCGTATCAAGGCAATCGACGACGCAGTTGCTGCCTTTAATCAACTCAGTGCAGTTATCACCATCAAGATATTCTCCAACAACCCTTAACTCGACCGCAGGATTAATCTTCTGAATCCGCGCACCAGCTACTTCGGCTTTCATACGGCCCAGCGCTGACACATCTGAGAGTAATTGTCGGTTCAAATTACTTTCATCAAAGACATCCCCATCGACCAGAACCAGTGAGCCGACGCCGATTCGAGCGAGTATCTCGATCACATACCCCCCAAGTCCACCCAAGCCAACGACCGTTACCCGGGAGTTCAACAACTCCAATTGCTGCTGAGTTGAGATTGATTGCTGATTTCTGATATATCGCAAGGGAACAATGGCCTGAGACAGGGCATGATGTTGGATTTGCTGATGACTCAGACCGAACTCATGGGCAATGGTTCGTTCAGTATCAAAGGAGAGTACCTGAACCTCCCTATTATCCGGCGTTATGTGAGAAGTTGAAGCTTCCTGGATTCTAGTGGCTATCTGATCATGCCGATCCATACCAAGCTCCTAACGTTACCTTATGCGTCTGCTGATTTATTTTTTTTCCAGGTTTTTTCTTCTCCGCGGATAAGCCTGGCAATATTCTCGCGGTGCTTGGCCCAGATCAGCACACCAATAACTCCACCGGTGGCAATCATCAGAGGACTTTTGCCAAACAGCCAGAGCCAGAGCGGGAAAAGCCCTGAAGCAAGCAATGATCCGGCTGAAACGAAGCCACTGACGGCTACGGTCGCAACAAAAATAACCAGACTGATAGCAATTGCCGCGGGCGAAAGAAAAAGAAACAGTCCAAGCCCCGTCGCAACCCCCTTGCCCCCTTGAAAACGGAGATAGACCGGGAACATATGTCCAACCACTGCCATAATACCGCAAAGCATCATAATCAGCTCTTTTGAGTTGGACTCCGGCAGCAGTCGATAGGCAAGATAGATAGGCACAAAACCTTTGAGGCTGTCCAGTACCAGCGTCGCAACTCCCAGTTTCTTGCCCAGCAGCCGGGTAACATTAGTTGCCCCGATATTGCCACTTCCTGAATTTCGAACATCAACACCGCTCAATCTGCCAAGCACCAACCCGAAAGGGATGGCACCGACCAGATAACTTGCAATCACAAAAAGCATGTCCATAATATACCTTTACACGGAAGAATCGATCATTGCCTGTCAGAGGCGAAGAGAAGGGACCAATGTCTGGTGGTCTTCTCAGTATGTGTATGTTATATTACAGGGTTTTCAGATAAAACTAAACCCCAACCAGATAATCGTACGAAAGATGAGTATACTCAAGATTGTAGAATATCCTGAACCGATTTTACGAATCAAAGGTGAAAAAGTTGAGACCTTTGATGAAAAGCTCCGCCAGCTGATTGAGGACATGGGAGAAACCATGTGGGATGCACCGGGAATCGGACTTGCAGCCCCGCAGGTTGCCCAATCACTGCAACTCATCGTGGTGGACGTTACCGAACCGGGAGAGGAAAAAACATTCATGGCCCTGGTTAACCCGGTTATCGTCGCGCATGAAGGTATGCAGGTTGATGAGGAAGGGTGTTTAAGTGTTCCTGAATTAACGGCCAAGGTGGATCGGTACAAAAAAATAACCGTCGACTATCAGGATGAACAGGGCAACCCGAAGCAATTAATCGCAGAGGACCGATTCGCGGTCGTTTTGCAACATGAGATAGATCACCTCAATGGTATTCTTTTCATCGATCACCTCAGTCCGTTAAAACGAAACCTTTATAAGAAGAAGCGAAAGCGAATGCTGCTGGAAGCCGGACAGGAGAACTGATGAGCCGTCGACCGATGCGAATCATCTTCATGGGTACTCCGGATTTTGCAGTCCCCTCTCTACAGGCTTTGCTGAAAGGCCCGGATGAGCTGATCTGTGTAATTACCCAGCCGGATCGTCCAAAGGGCAGGGGACGAAAGCTAGTCCCACCCCCAGTCAAAGCTTTGGCAACAGAAGCGGAATTAGAAGTTTTGCAACCGGATAACATACGCTCGGCTGAATTTCATAATGAGCTAAAATCCCGAGCACCTGATCTGATCGTCGTTGCCGCCTATGGCAAAATTCTCCCCTCTGCCTTGCTTGATATTCCACTCCATGGCTGTATCAATGTCCACGGTTCAATACTACCGCGTCATCGGGGTGCGGCCCCCATCCAGTGGGCAATCATTGCCGGTGATAATGAAGTTGGCGTGACGATCATGCAGATGGATAAAGGTATGGATACCGGAGATATCCTGTTGATCAAATCGATCACTCCAGAGGAAGATGAAACCGCTGGCTCACTTTTTCCCAAGATTGCTGAGTTGGGCGCTCAGGCATTAATGGATACCATCGACATGCTCGCTGATGGCGGACTGGCCATGATATCACAGGAACCGGATCAGGCAACATTGGCACCAATGCTAAAAAAGCTGGATGGCTTAATTGACTGGAGTGAACCGGCCGACAAAATCGAGCGACTGATACGCGGGCTCGATCCATGGCCAACGGCCTACTGCACCATCGACAACCTGAAATTGCAATTATTCCTGCCAAAAGTCATCTACCAGACCCCCAGTCAACCTCCCGGTACGATTTTACGGGCAGACCCGGAAGGTTTGCTGATCGCAACCGGTGATCAGTCTCTTTTAATCCGGGAAGTAAAGCCTGAGGGGAAGAAGCGAATGAGTGTCGCCTCTTTTCTTAATGGCCATCCCCTGTCAGCCGGCAATCGAATCGATTCGCTTCCTTCTGAACATGACAAATCCTGATACTCTCTATCTTGACTGTTTCTCCGGCGCAAGCGGAGATATGCTGCTCGGCGCACTTCTTGACTTGGGCCTTGATGAATCGATTTTACGAACCGAATTGGCGAAATTGACACTCGACCCGTTTGACCTTCAGATCGAAACCCAAACGGTCAGTTCCATCAAAGCTACCGGGCTTTCGGTACAGTCTCACCAGAACCAGACCTTGCGAACACTCAGTTCGATTACGGAAATACTGGAGCACAGTACGCTTGACCGGGATATTATCAGTACCTCACTTCAGGTATTCACCAAACTGGCCCAGGCTGAGGCAACGGTCCATGGGCTACCCATCGATAAGATTCATTTCCATGAGGTCGGGGCCCTTGATACCATCATCGATATTGTTGGCTTTATTATTGGCATCAAAGCCCTGGGGATAAAACAGATTCACTGTTCCGAACTCCCCCTTGGCCGCGGTTTTGTTCGATGCGACCATGGTAACCTGCCCCTTCCCGCTCCCGCAGTTTGCAACCTCTTGCAAAAGGTGCCGGTCTACGGTATTGAGGCATCCTATGAACTGGTCACCCCGACCGGTGCGGCCATCATTTCTGAGCTGAGTCACCATTTCGGCCCCCTGCCACCGATGACGATAGGAGCGGTCGGATACGGTCGCGGCACTCACCCCGGCTCAGAGGACAGGCCTAACCTGCTCAGGGTAATTTCCGGTCGTTCACACCTGGTCGAAGAGAGTCAGGTCGTTGACGTGATTGAGACCAATCTGGATGACTGGAATAGTGAGGGGTTTCCTTATCTTTGCGAACAATTATTGAACAATAATGCCCTCGACGTCTCTCTTACTCCTTTGCAGATGAAGAAAGGTCGGCCCGGGTACTGTCTTCGGGTAATCTGTCACCCGCAGCATGGTATGGTGCTTAAGGATCTTATCCTGACGGAAACTTCTGCCATCGGTTTGCGTTTCAGGCGTGAAAACCGCTATACCCTGCCTCGAGAATATGTCACGGTCCAGACTCAATGGGGTCCGGTTCAGGCCAAACGTGTCTTCCAGAGAGACGAATCAGTACTCTATCCCGAGTATGAAGCGTGTCGTACCATTGCAGAACAATACAACGTTCCACTTGATCAGGTATACCGAGCGGTAATTCGTGAAGAGAAGCGGGATAATGGATAGACTGATTCTCTTGATTGCAACCGGTTGCTACTCCGGTATGATACCCAAGGCCCCCGGTACCTGGGGTTCTTTGTTTGCGTTACTCCCATGGTATTTCTGCAGAGACCTTTCCCTGCCTGTCTATCTTAGTGTGTTGGCTGGTCTGTTCGTCGTTGGCTTTTTAACCGCCGGAGGAGCAGAAAAGCTCATGGATCGACCAGATCCCGGCTGCGTTGTGATCGATGAGATTCTCGGTGTTTTTATCACCCTGACCCTGGCTCCGACTCACCCGGTAGCCTGGATAATCGGATTCGTACTGTTCCGCTTTTTTGATATCCTCAAACCATTCCCCATCGGTTGGCTCGACAAACATCTGCATGGTGGCATTGGCATTATGATTGATGATGTCGTTGCCGGATTTTATGCGCTGATCTGCCTCCAACTCTTCTGGCAGGTGGCCGGTAACTTCCTCCTGTCTGCTCTGTAATCAGGCGGACCCGGTAAAATCAAAACTCATCTTTGCCTGAAAACTGCTGATCTGAATGAGCCCTTCCCGCAGGTATGACTGTTCCATTTCAGTGAGTGTTTTGGGATTTATGAAATTGTTCGGAACCAGGCCATTCTCAATGGCCCGTGCCTGATTTTTAACACGTAACTCAAGCAAATAATTGTACAACGTTTTCAACTCTTTAAGCTCATTTGATGAGAGTGCGCCGTTTTCTGCCAGCCTGGTCAGACGATCGATGGTCCCCGTTTCGCCCAGTCCATGTTTTAAGCCGTACACCCGGGCAAAATCAACCACCGGGGTCATGGCCTTTTTGATATCGAGACTGTTTTTATATTTCCCCGATGACTCAACCAGAAAATTTTTGAATATCCCCAAGGGCGGCTTGAATTGCATACAATTATGCACGAGATGGAAGAGAAAGAGCGGCTTCTGCGCTACCAGCCGGTGCATCTCCGCTTTGAGGGATTCCACCAATGCCATTTCCCCCGTTACACCCTTGAAATCAAAAAATATCTTTGTCTCAAGCAGGTCGGTTGGCTCAAGGGTTGAAACCCATTGTTTGAAATACGCTTTCCATTGCGACAACGGCTGACGCCATTTCGGGTTCATCGCCATGATTTCCCCTTCGCAGAAATCATACCCTGCTTTATCCAACCAGGTGCAGACCATCGTAGACAACTCACTAAAGTAACGCTCCACATTTCCCTTGATCTCTGGAGCTGCATCTTCATAGATGATTGCATTATCCTGATCGGTTACCATCGTCTGCTCCCATCTACCAACGGAGCCAAGACTGATAAACGCATAGTTAACGGGCGCCGGTCCGAGCGCTCTGGTTGCAAGTTCGATGCATTTTTCAATGACAATCTCACCAATTTCTGAAATTGCTGTTACCGCCACCTGGTGATCGATATTCTCCGCTCCTGAGACCAGGACCATATCCCTGATTCTTGCAGCCACCGAGGACAATTGCTCGGGATCACTGATCTCACGGACTTCGTCGATAATCATACCATGCGGAGATCGTGTATTGCTGATGAACCGTTTTGAAGAAATGAGCTGCTTTACCCGGTTATTATTATCTTTTAGCGCCAGGCAGGAGGCCCCATGCTCCAAAATCAGCGTCCTCCCCTGGGCGACACTCATCTCAGGTTCAGCCCACAAGATTTTCTCGGCTAGTGCGTGCAGAGGGAGCTGATTTGCCCCATCTCTTGAGGCCTGAAACTCAGAACTCAGCTTCTGCCGTGAAATCACCCCTGCGGGCAAACCTGATTTGGGGTCATTAAGGATCGCAAAATTACTTTGTTCCTCAGTGACAATTTTAATCGCAGTGGCATAATCACTCTCTGCGGGGAGTGAGGATACTTTTTCACCCGCCAACCTGCTCAACGGCATTTCAAGATGAGCTGCAGATTGCATCATTTCACTGACCAGGTGTCGCTGGGCCTCTTCAAGCCGGAAGTCTTCGGTAATATCTTCTATGAAGCCATCACAATAGATTGGCTTGCCCGATTCATCGCGAATCAGCACCGCCGAAATCGAGACATTCACCAGTTTGCCATTGCGGTGGTGCATGCGTGTCTGATAATGCTTTACAAATCCATCCTGGCTGAATTTTCTTAAAAATGTGGTGCGATCCGCCGCATCCAAAAAGAGATCCCAGGCCGGTACCGAGAACAACTCCTCTTCTGATGCCAGGCCAAAAATGGTGATACATGCAGGGTTTGCCTCAATAAAACGGCTCTGCTTACCAACCGTCGTCCGAAACACTCCCACGTTGATATTATTGATCAGATGTTCAAACTGGGCTTTTGACTTACCCAGTTCATCCTCGGTCTGTTTTACGTCCATAATGTCACTTATGGTGATGACATGACCGTCTTTGCCACCCAGTTTGATAGGAGAAATTGAGATAAGACCATCAAATGACGGCCCGACTTTGCGTTGAAAGTGTACCTCATCTTTCTGCATCGTCTTGGCAGAAAGCAATCGCGCTGATAACTCCTCAGCGGACTCTTCTCCCTGCGGATCTGAGATCAGATCCTGTAGGGGACTCATCAACAATTCGTCGTCACTATAGCCGGTTAAGTCGCAAAACAGCTTATTGGAATAGACGATTGCACCATCAAGAATCATTAACATACCTTCGGTGGAAGACTCCACCAGGTTACGGTATTTTTCAGTCGATTCTTGGAGACTCCGCTCCTGTTGTTGGCGAACTGCTTCTATCTTGAGGCTCTCGCGAGCCATAAACAAAAGAATGAGCCCGATAATAACGGTAACCAGCAATGAACCCCACATCAGTTTCCTGGTAAGTCCGGATGATTCACGCTCCACGTCCTCAAGATAAATACCGGTGCCAATAATCCATCCCCATGGCTCAAAAAGCCTGACATAGGATAGTTTCGGAACCATTTTATCTGGATCCTGCTTATCCTCCCAAATATAGTTCAAATACCCGCTACCTCTGTTTTTGGCAATGGAGACTGCGTCGGCAAACAGCCGCTTGCCATCGGGATCACTATAGTCTGAAAGGTTTACCCCGACCAGGTCGGGGCGGAACGGATGTGAGAGCATTTTGGGTTTCAGATCAGTTACCCAGAAATAATCCCGTTTATTGTTGCCATACCTTAGATTCCTCAAGTGGTGAAGGGCAAGTTGGGTGGCTTCTTCCCTAGTAATGCTTCCTTCCTCGACCTGATCGGCATAGTTATCGACAATTGACCAGGCGGAGGCGGTGAGCTCACGGATCATTGACCGCTTTCCGGACAACAGGGAATGCTCAAAAGCGGGGATAATAATCAGAAAAATAGAGATAAGGCAGAGGATAATGGTCAGTACAAAGGGAACAATGATTCGGATGATAAACGGTCGCCACTTTGTCAGCAGAACTCCTGTTTCCATGACCTCCCCAACAGACCTGAACAGCTCGCCAGGATCACTGGATCTGTATAGATTAGCTTTTATAATATCGATCTCATTCACCATATTCCAGAATAGTGAATGGAAAAAGGGAAAAATGTACTTTTCGGCAATAAATAGTGAAGATGGGAAGCCGCTTGAAAAGCGACTCTGGTGAGAATCTCTGGCCTTCTCTTCAATCTATGAGAAAGCCATTCGAGTGATGTGGGAGCTGATGGGCTTTGCTCACCACTGCAGTTAATGAATCGTCATCGGTTGCGGTAACGCCTTCCTAAGACGAATCAAACCTTCTCCAGGATCAAGCTCCCAATGGAATAGCCCGCTCCGAAAGAACAGAGGATACCTTTTTCACCGGAATTAAAATCTTCATGAAAGCGGTGAAAGGCGATAATCGAACC
>QZLB01000245.1 GCA_004796425.1 Desulfobulbaceae bacterium
GCCACACTCAAGACCAGTCGTCCAGGTTTACACTTCTGGCGTGCCTTGCTTGCGGTAGCCTTAATCAATTGTAACTTCTATGCTTTCACAAAATTACCACTGGCTGATGTGACTGCGATTGGTTTTTCGAGAAATTTGTTTTTGGTGGTACTGGCAGGAATTCTTCTTCATGAAAAGGTAAGTTATCACCGATTCTTTGTTACACTAATAGGATTTGTCGGTATTGTTTTTATTGTCCAACCTAATTACGGTACTTTTCAGAATGCATCATGGATTGCTTTGCTTGGGGCAAGTCTTGGTGCAACCATGATGGTTTTAATAAGGAAGTTGACGGCGACGGATTCGAATCTGGTGATGATGACTTATCCGGCATTGGCAATCACTGCGGTTACTTCGATACCGACCTACCTCACCTGGGTCATGCCGACCTATCCTGAATTTGGTCTTATTGCCTTAATGGCTTTAGCTGGCATGAGTGGGCAATGGTGTTTGATTCAGGGATTTCGGTTGGGAGAGGCAACGGCGGTAGCTCCGGCGAGCTATGTCAGATTAGTTTTTGCTTCGACTATTGGTTTCTACTTTTTTGGTGAAATTCCAAATCTTGTCACGCTTGTGGGCTCCGTGATTATTGTGGGTAGTAATATATATCTGATTGTGTTGGAGAGAAAAGGACGGCATTTAAGTCCTGACGAGCCAGCTCACCATAGCGTTGTTTGATTATCTCTTGAGATTACGTCATACCAATCAAAGATGGGTTTCCATTCAGAGGTTCAGGATTTGAGAGGTTATTTCAGCAAGTGTGGGGCTCACTTTCCAGCCCAGGTTTGATTCGCTTTCCTTCGACTATATAGCGCTGATTTTTATGACTGATTGTCGTGAGTTGTTGTTGATACTGGCCGTGGCTGGCAGTATCAACAACAGAAGTACCGGGGATAACGGAGCTACCAAATGCTTCATCAAGGACTCGGCCTTCACCTGTTTGCTCATTAATGCCGAGCCAATGGAGGATGGTTGGGGCAAGATCAATCAGTCCGGCAGGGGCGTGGCATATCTCCTTATGTGTCACGCCCACTCCAGCAAGCATTAACACATTATTGACTTCGTATTTGCTCAATCCACCGTGCATCCCAAACCCGACAGGAACTCCACCGGTAAATAGTCCACAACCCTTGATTCCGAGATTATTGATCGTATCATCATCATACAAAATTGCATACAAGTCGGGAGCTCTGGAATGATCTGCCATGATCTTTTTCATTTCAAGTGTTCCTTCTGGTAGATCATGATCACGAAGGATTGGATTGCTGAATAGCATACCGATCTCAGGCCGCTCCGTCAGGAATGAAACAAGGTCCTTGAGCAGGTATTGGTCGTGGGTGCGGAGTCTAATTTCATTTGTTCTACCATTGGTAAATGAAAATATGTGTTTATCAAGCGGCTTTGAGGAGGTTGGAAACCCTGATTCACTAAGGATTCCAGCAAGATCAACCTGCTCTGTCACGGTGATCTGCCCGTGGTCAGACAACACTATTACACCAATCCTTTCTTTATTGGGCTGCGTTTCGACCCAGTCTATGATTCGACCAAATTCGGTATCAATACTCCGGAGGATTGCAAATGAGTCCTCACTCCCAATACCCCTATGATGAAAGGAAGTGTCAGGCTCGGGGTACCATATGCAGCCAACAGCCGGCAGGGGAGGGGCCAAAGTCGTTGCGAGAAACACATCGGTTAGATAGCGACAGATGGTGTGTCGAGGGACGTCAAGTTTGGGAATTTTTCCGTGAATGCTGATTGCATCAGAGACCGCCTCTGAGGTAGTACAATTTTCTGCACCGTGGATTGAAAAGGTTCGATGGCTATTCAATTTTGCCTTGTGATTTAGCATATAGGCTGATCCAGCGGAGCCACCATGGGCGATAGATATGGAAAAATTCTTTTCGGCCAGCTTTTCACCAAGTGAGACAGCAGTAATGAGACGGTTATGAAAAAAGCGCTCGGCTGTCTGTATCTCATGAAATTGTGATGTGTTGAGCGCGGTATCGGCAGACAGCGAAGGGTGAAAAAAAACATTGTTGATTATTCCATGGCTTGATGGATATGAACCTGTCGAGATGCTTGCGGCGGCGACCCGGGTCATGGTTGGGAAAATAGACGAGCTGTTTCGAAACCAACAACCCTCTGCTGCCCACTTTTCGAGGTTGGGAGTCGTTGAACTCGTTATCATGTCGGGTCTGAGCCCGTCAAAGACAATGACGAGAATTAATTCTGCAGGTGATTCAATGGTGGTGTTTTGTTCAAATGTCATGAATGTGTCCCCATTATTTCCTCAGTAAATGATTTTGCAAACCTGAGTGTTTCTTTGGAACTGTGTGAAATGTGATTTGACCGTAATTCGATGGCGGTTGTCAGCAGTCCTGCAGATGGTGGTCTATTGGACCAAAGCGTATCAGCGAGTGCGGGAAAGTTGATCTCGCCCCACCCTGGAGGGGCATGCATATCGCCAATTCCCATAAAAAGCCGTTCACCGTTGTTATCCCAGATGATATCGGAAGGTATACCGGTGGAGTCAGAGAAATGAATATGCTTCACATACGGCGCCAGAGCTGAAACACCTTCTAGAATATTCAGAGAAAGGAGTTTTGCTCCTTGCTGTGCATGGCTGATATCGAGGCAAGCGGTTACCGAATCCATATTGACCTCTCTAATCATCTGAGCAAGGCGGACTGGATCTAACGCATATGATATTGCTCTACCGCTGAAGTGGTGTTCATTTGGGCTGGGGTTTTCAAACGCAACGAGAATGTTCCGCTCCTCAGCATATTGGCCGACTTCTCGCATTGCTGATCGTTCAAGATCAAGTAACTCCTGTTCACGGATGTCCCATTCTTCCCTAGGGGCTCTTCCCGGATGGACAACGATGAGCCTGGCGCTGATGGCTTCCGCCAGATCTATAGCGGCATAAACTGATCTGAGATGTAGATCGTAATGATCATTGTCTAAAAGGTTGATAGCGATTGGGGCATGGATCGTGTACTCCATTTCACGATTCATGAGTACTTTCTTCAGTTGGTCCACCCGGTGTTCAATAATTTGACAATTACTGACGACATCAAGGCCGACTGCCGTGAGTTCGGCCAGATTCGCTCCGATTTCCTGGAAGAAGTCGAGTCGTCGGGACAACTCATTGAGTTCACCATTAACATTGCCGGTGGAGAAACCGACACGGGAGGCTTGCATCTTCATAATATGACCTATGAGTTAATTGTTCGAACGGATTAATCTTGCAGAGCGGGATCCAGTCTGCTTCTGATAGCATCTCCAACAATCGATACCGAAAGGGTCGTCAGAAATATGACTGAACCGGGGACTACCGCAAGCCACCAGGCACTGACAAGATAGTCTCTTCCCTCACCGATCATTTGACCAAGACTGGTCATTGGTGGACGAATACCAAGACCAAGAAAACTGAGACTCGTTTCAAAAAGTATGGTTTCGGGCAAATTAATAGTCATTTGGACGATGAGGGGACTGAGAATATTGGGAAAAATATGTCGCAGGTACGTTCTACCAGGAGGGGCTCCGAGAGCCTTCTGGGCAAGTGCATAGCCGTGCTCCTTTGCAGACAGCACCAGTCCCCTGGTTATCCGGGCGTATTTTTCCCAACCATATAGACCCATCAGGGTGAGAAAAACCACCATGCTATTGCCCATAAAAGCCAGAATGGCAAGCGCAATAATAAAGTAGGGCATTGCAGCCTGAAAATCTATTAGAGTCGAAATAACCTCATCGGTGGCACCTCTGTGATGAGCGGCTACAAAACCGAGCACGATTCCCAAAATGGCACCAAATATGGTGCCGAGCAGGGCCAGTGCGGCGGAAGTTCTGGTAGCCACGATGAGCCGTGAGAGTGTATCTCTGCCAAGTTTATCGGTACCGAGAAGGTGTTCCGGATTTGCTCCTTCGAGTAGCACCGGTGGTGCCAGCCGAGCAAGCAGATCAATTTGTTCATAAGAATATGGCATAAGCAACGGACCGAAAAGTGTAACAATTGCCACGATCAGCAAAAAGGTTGAACAGAGCCAGATGATGAATGGGAGTCTCGGTAATTTGTTGAAATATCTTGAGATATTAAGTAGCTGAAACCGTGTGGTTGTAGTAGTTGTGGATAGCTGTTCCATGATAATTAATTCCTGCTCTTAGAACTTCTGACGTTAATTCGTGGATCAAGGCAGCCATAAATGATATCCACTGCAAGGTTTGCCATTACCATGGTGAGGGCGATAAGCATCAGAATACATTGCACCACGGCAAGATCTCTGGTTGCGACAGAAACGACGAGCAATCGGCCAAGCCCAGGCCAGGCAAAAACGGTCTCGGTCACAACTGCTCCACCAAGAATTTCTCCCATCTTCAGGCCGATAATGGTAACCAAAGGTAAGGCTGCATTTGGAAGCGCATGTAGGTAAGTCCTTCTTTGCCGGGCTGCGCCTTTTGACGCGGCCGTCAACATGTATGGTTTATTGAGCACATCTATCATGGACGATCTAGTGTATCTGGCTATGGAAGCTCCGAAAGCAGTTCCCAACGTAATTACCGGCATGATAAGATGCCATATGGTATCTGAGCCAGAACTTGGAAGCCATCTGAGGTTAAGAGAGAATAGTATTATAAGCAGAATACCGAGGAAAAAGTTAGGCATGGAAAAGCCAAAAACTGCAAAACTCATGACCAATCGATCAAACCAGGTATTTTTTCGTACCGCAGCAATAATTCCCAGGGGAATACCGAACAGAAGGCCAAGTAGCGTTGCAGCCCCGCCAAGAATTGCTGTTTTGGGGATACGCTCGACAATAAGCTCAAGGGCGGGAAGGTTGTTCTTGAATGATATACCAAAATCTCCCTGCGATAACGCTTGGAGATACCGGATGTATTGTATATGGAGCGGCTGGTCAAGTCCCCATTGTTTTCGGTAAAAATCGAGAACCGCAGGTTCTGCGTCGTCTGGTAATAGTTGTTCCACGGGATCGCCAGTTGCCCGCAATACGACAAATACAAAGGTCATTACGAGCCACATGGTAATGATAGCCCGGAGGATTTTTATGATGGAAAAGCGAAACATCAGGCAGCCTCCTTCTGATGGGTATCAGTCCCCGCCAGGAAGCAGGATGCTTCATGCCTATTTTCAACAGGGGCAAGTTTTGGAACCGCTACCGAACACTGATCAATTGCTATAGGACAACGGGGATGGAAACTACACCCAGGGGGAGGCTTATTTGGGTTTGGGGGATCCCCTCTGAGGACTAGCGTTTTCCTTTTGAGATGTGGGTCTGGGATCGGTACAGAATTAAGGAGTGATTTGGTATACGGGTGTAGAGGATTGTCAAAAAGCTTGTTGACCGCAGCCTGTTCAACAATTTTCCCAAGATACATGACCGCAACTTGATCCGCCATATGGCGAATGATTGACAGATCATGAGATATGAAAAGATAGGCAAGGCCAAATTCTTCCTGCAGATCTTTCAGCAGGTTGATGATTTGGGCTTGGATCGAGACATCGAGCGCTGAGACCGGTTCGTCACAAACAATAAGTTTTGGCCGAGTTATTAAAGCTCGGGCGAGAATCACACGTTGGAGCTGTCCTCCGGATAGCTCATGAGGTGCGCGACTCCATAAGCTTGACCCCAATTTGACACTCTGAAGCATCTTGGCAGCTTCAGAATCTCTTTGATTTTTGGGTAGTATTCGATGAATATCTAGTGGCTCTCGAACCTGGGTTATTACCGAAAGACGTGGGTCGAGGCTGTTACCGATATCCTGAAATATGATCTGCAGATCCGCTCTGAGTTCCCGCCATCTCCTGGAAGATAGGTCAGCCA
>QZLB01000300.1 GCA_004796425.1 Desulfobulbaceae bacterium
CAAAGATATATGTGAACAAACTCCCTCCTAGGTGTGAGGCATCGGTTTGTTATGAAATTCTCATGACTCGTTCACAATCAGGACAAATCCAGGTGGGACCGTTACTAATCCCCCATTTGTTTTCCTCAAAACATTCAGGACAGATTTGAAATCCGCATGGACAGTTCCAGCAAAATGGTTTCTCACTCTTACAACAGTGGCAATGATAGTTACCAAGTTTTCTTTTCCGGTAGCCACCACCCTTCTTTTTACTCACGCTCCTGCTCCCGTTTTGTTTCCTGTTGAAGCCAGTTATGATACTCCTTAGAGATTTCAGATAACTCAACAGAAATAATTTCAGGAATCTCGTATGGATGATTGTCTTTAATCAACTTCGTTAGCATGGCAAAATGAGCCTTTCGTGTTTTCATGGTTACGAGAAATTCCTGATCCTGTACAATTTCACCTTTCCATCTATAATGGCTTGATATAGTATCAGATATTTGAACACAGGCGGCGAGTCTCTGGTTGAGAACTATATGTGCAATTTTTTCTGCTGCCTCTTTTGAATCACATGTCGTTGAAACCATCGTAAACATAGATTCTCACCTCCTTTTGTAGTATTGATACGGTTTTATTTTTTATGCATTATAAGATGAAATCTTTGCTAATCCAGTCTGCTCCTGAAAAAATCCACAAGGAATTTCCCTCATGCTCTTTGTAATTGACATTGGCAATACCCATACCGTTGCAGGACTCTGTGATAATGAAGTTGTGGTAAAAAAATGGCGTATTAAAACAGATTCATTGATGACAGCTGATGAGTTGGCAATCAGTTATCATAATCTGCTCACTATCGCCCAAATTGATTGCAATGCAATAACCAGCGTAACAGTGTCGAGCGTAGTTCCCCGCCTTAATTCACCCTATTATAATTGTTGCCTGAATCTTTTTCCCAACCTTAAGAAAGAACACTACTGCAACCTTGGTTGGCGTGATTTAGCACCACTTATTGATATTAAACTTGACAATCCTGAGGAAGTTGGGGCCGATCGACTGGTCAACGGTATTGCCGCGTTTCATTATTATAAATCTGCCGCGATAGTAATTGATTTGGGAACTGCGATAACGTTTGACTGCATATCATCTCAATGTGAGTACCTGGGCGGATTGATTCTGCCCGGGCTTCAAATCGCCCTTCAGGCACTTACTGAAAAAGCTGCGAAATTACCACAGGTAGATATCGCTACCCCTCCATCACAAGTAATTGGAACATCAACTGTTTCAGCAATAAAAAGTGGTGTAGTTCATGGTTACGGATCAATGATTGAAGGCTTACTTGGTAAAATAATCAAAGAGTTAGCCTATGAAAAAACTGAGGTCACCATTGTTGCCACTGGAGGTATGTCCACTATTCTTAAACCGTGCACACCCTCGGTACAGATTGTTGAAAAAGACTTAACTTTGAAAGGACTTGCAGTGATCAGCAAGAATTTAGGCAAATGAATATGATTGCGCCACCTCCCCTTTCAACTGGAGATCAAGTTGCGATCGTCGCACCAGCCGGCTATCTGAACGATAAAACCATTCTCCAGAAAGGGTTGGATATACTTGAGCACCTCGGGTTTTCACCTCGATACGAAGAATCTGCCTCGCAGAGTCACGACTACCTTTCAAACCCAGATGGCCATCGCAGCCGTGAACTGGAAACTTGTTTTTGTGATCCTGATATTAAAGCAATTATCGCTTTGCGTGGCGGGTATGGTTGTTTGAGGATTATTTCAGATCTAAGCTGGGAAAAAATGAAGGAAAACCCAAAGTTCTTTATAGGTTTCTCTGATATATCAATCCTTGCGAACCAAATCACAGAAAAGTCAGGTCTCATCACATTTCATGGTCCAACCCTGTCAACCCTCCCGCTGATAGATCGCACCTCCATTGAGCGTCTCAATTATTGTTTGCGCGGATCATGGCAGAACCCATTGAAGGAAAATATCGAAATAGTAAAAAAACATGAGCCAACCAGAGGTAAACTTTCATGTTGGAATTTAGCGAGTCTCGTTTCATTACTCGGTACTCCTTTTTCACCTGATTTGAAAAATAAGATTGTGCTACTCGAAGATATAAACGAACCACCGTACCGATTAGATAAACTCTTTACACAACTTTATCACGCAGGCAAACTGCATGACCTGTCAGGACTGATTCTGGGGAGTTTTTCAGCAGATGCAAATTCAGACAAACTGGACAATATGCGTCTTGAAGAGTTTGTCTGGAATCGAGTGCTCGAATTGACCCAAAAGGAGTCCTATCCAATTTGGGGGAAATTTCCCATCGGTCATCTAGAGACAAATATCGCCATGCCCATTGGTGCGTACTTTCAGATGTCATGTGAGCGTGGTGTTTTAAGTTTTGCCGAATGACAATTGACGGTACCAGATCAGAATGTTTATAATACCGAGCGAATGGATCGGTTCATAATTACTAACCAATAACCTGGAAATCAGAAGGTCATGAAATTGAGAAAAGGAATTACAAAAGTATTGGCTGTTATTACCGTCTTTGCTGGAATTTACTCTGCCTCCACAGCCTTTGGTGCAAGCTTTGTATCCGTTAAGGGTGACAATATTAATGTAAGAAATGGTCCAGGTACCAACTACGATGTGATCATGGAGCTCTTTAAAGGTTACCCACTCAAAGTCATCGCCAGCCAGGGAGACTGGAAAAAGGTAGTCGACTTTGAGAACGATCAGGGATGGATTCACAAATCTCTTATCCAGAATGGCAATACGGTCATCGTAAATGGTAAGAAAAGTGTCAATATGCGTGCTGAACCAAGTACCAAAAGCCAGATCATCGCCAATGTTGATCGTGGCGTGGTTATGACCACCTTGGAAAAACGCGGCAACTGGATGAAGCTCAAGCATTCCAGTGGTACGATCGGTTGGATTTACAAGCCGCTTCTCTGGCCCTAACGATCAGAAATAATATCGTATATTCTCTCATCAAAGGAACAAGGCAAACGAACAAGATCGCGAGCCTTGTTCCTGAACAACAGATGACCTTTCTCCAGACCATGTAGCAGGATATCCCGTGTAATTTCAACATCTTTACGGCAATATCGCACCAATTCTTTTAGCTTGCCTTCTTTATACCAGCGCAAGGCCTGTAGCCCATCTGCAGATTTTTTTTCACCGAGGGTATGTTCTGCGATTCTATCCAGGCTCAGACGATAACCGAGTCGTTTTTTTATTTCTGTTAAAATATCGAAGGTAGGCAAGGTGTGGAGGGCAAAATCGGTGTAGGCAGAAAGTACCTGATAGTCGAATCGTTCAATGTTAAAACCGATAACAATTTCCTGTTTTTGCAGATAACTGACGAATTCATTCATCTCTTCATCAAGAAAAGTGATGTAATCATCGAGTGTTGAATCATAGGCAACCGCCACAGATACTCCCATTTTATCCGCTCTACCCCAGCCACCGACTTCACTGGCACCTCGTTTAGTTTCAAGATCGAACACCGTATAACGCTCTGGCAATGCAGCCAGTTTTTTCGGGTAGTCCTCGTTTTCTTTTTTTGATTTACTCGCAGGACGATTAAGTGCATTTATCACAGGAGAGCGACGTGTCGTTGAATGTTTATCAGGCGATGCATTGACTAGTTTGCTGAATAGCTCAGCTGCTGCATCTTTATCGATCGGTCGATTCCCTGATCCACATTTTGGAGAGTGCACGCATGACGGACAACCATTCTCGCATTCACAGCCCTGTATCGTTGCCAAGCTTCTCCGTAACAACTCCTCAGATCGAGGGAACACCTCCAAACATAACCCGGCACCACCATGATATCCGTCGTAAATAAAAATAGAAGAACCGTTCGTCTGTTCATGCTCCGGACATGATATCCCTCCAATATCATTACGATCACAAAGAACCAGTAATGGAAATAAGGCGATCATCATGTGTTCCATTGCATGGATCGCACCCATGAAATGCGCTTTCCGCTCCACCATATTCTTTCGGTGAGTTTCGTGGATATTAAACCAAACTCCTTCGGTCTCAATTATCTCCTCTGGAAGGTCTAACTGCTGTTTGGATATGATCTTTCCTGTTCGCTGATTAATCTTATGGTAGCCGGTCACCCGCTCAGTTACACGAAGCTGACCGTAACACACTTCAGTATCACCGATAAGATATCGATTTACTTCATTTAATATTTCAGTATGTTTTACAACAGTTGGCCGCGTGTAATATGAGATATTCTGCTCATCTACAATCACCTCCCTGCCCTCAAGATCCAGTTTTATTACCACGAGCGTTTTCGAACGGTGGATATAGACTGCTCCATCATGGGTTTCCTTCAGTGCTCGCCCACCATCTATTTCACCGATTATCTCGCCAGACTCTTTGTTTATTACTGCTAATCGAGAACCATCACCTCGGAGATGAACATCGCGGTGTGGTCTTTTCCGGCTGGCAATCCATCTGGTTTGATTTCTGTCCTGGTATAACACCGCATGCTCCGTTAAATCGTTGAGTTCTTCTGCAACTTGTGTGTTCTGGGCGAATGGTTCTGCTGAGCTGATTGGCAGTTCCGCTGCAGCACAGTGGAGATGTTGTTGCATTATTTTTGAGTTAAACGGATTTAATGCGGCATGCTCTGGAGATCTCGAAAAAAAATCGTCTGGATTATTCATATAGTACTGGTCCAATGCATCTTCTCCAGCCAGCAGAATAATCGCGGAGTCTCTCTGAGCCCTGCCGACCCTGCCACCACGCTGCCAGGTTGACATGATTGATCCGGGGTAACCAACCAGAATGCAAAGATCAAGGTCACCAATATCAATACCAAGCTCAAGGGCTGATGTTGAAATTACACCAATCAAATTTCCCCGACTGAGATCTCGTTCTATCTCTCTACGCTCCTCTGGCAAAAAACCGGCACGGTAAGCACTTACTTTGTCTTTCATGGGACCAAGTTTTGGGCTGGTCCACATACTGATAAGTTCGGTCATTCTACGCGACTTGGTATAGACGATTGTTCGAAGATCCCGCTTTACAGCGGCCTCTAACAATTGACTTGCGGCATAGGCTGGATTGTCCCAAGGATTCAAAAAAAGTACATGTTTAGCAGAGACCGGCGCACCACTTTCTGCCACCACCACTGATTCTCTCCCCGTCAACTTTTCAGCGAGAATTTTTGGGTTGCCAATGGTAGCAGACAGCATTGTGATACGGGGGTCTGCTCCATAATGATGAGCAACTCTTAACAAACGCCTTATAACCCACGCCATATGAGAGCCAAAAACCCCTCGATAAACATGAACTTCATCAATGACAAGATGTCGCAGGTTTTTAAATAAATCGATCCAGCTCTCATGGAAAGGAAGGATAGAAAGATGAAGCATTTCCGGGTTGGTGATGAGAATAGCAGGCGGATCTTTTCTTATTTTTGATCTCTGATACGCAGAAGTATCACCATCATATACTGCTGCCTGCCGTACTTTTTTATCGGTTACATCAGTGAGTTTTCCAAGCAGGTTTGAAACAGTCTTCAGTTGATCCTGGGCTAACGCCTTAAGGGGAAAGAGATACAGAGACCTCGCGTTTTGGTCATCAAGAAGGGATTGTATAACCGGAACGTTATAGATCAGGCTCTTCCCTGATGCGGTGGGGGTGGAAACAATGAGATCCTTGCCGGCTGCAGTATGCTGTAGACTTTCAACCTGATGTGAGTAGAGTTTTCTGACTCCGACCTTCTCAAGAAGTGAGATAATGCGGGAAGAAGTTGTTACTGGAGCCTCTTGAAAGGCAGCTGAAATCTTTGGCAGCGTGCGATTACAGACCACTTGCGGGCCAAATTTTTTTGACCCGACCAACGAGGAAACATACTCCGATATATCTCTTTTCTCTGCCAAACTTGAACCTGTGGGGATGAGTTATTCGTTGCGAGATACTAGTTGAAAGGATATGCTCATTGATTCTATAAATACTCGTTGGTTTACATATTCGATGGAGCTGTTACGAAGACAAGCGATTATCCCCGAATTTTCAAAACCATAATCTAAACTTACTAATCGAAAATGAAGACAATTGCTACACTTGGCCCGATCGGGTCAGACAGTTGCCTTGCCGTTCGGGAATTTGAACCGGATGCCGAAATACAGGTACACAATCAACTTCAGGACGTTTTCACTTCATTGAGCAAAGCTAATTGCGACCTGGCACTTATCCCTGTCTACAATACGCGTGAGGGTGAGGTAAAGGAATATTTCAGGCTTATGGAGGGACTTGAAGATACATACTGGATTGACAACATCGTCTTACCAATTCACCTTTCTCTTGGTGCTGGATCCATTCAGACAACCCCTTCAGAGATAAAAACCTTGTATGGTCGGTCCACGGTATTTAGACAGTGTGAGGAGTACATAACTTCACGTATGCCAAAGGCGACCCTCGTTTCCGTGTATGATCTTGAATCCACACTTGCTGAGCTTAAGAACTCAGCAACAAGTGATACCGCAGTGATAGATACTGAAGAAATAATTAACAGAACCGGACTCCAGGTAATAGAACGTGAGTTGGTGCCCTATAACAGAACCAGGTTTGCCATCATCGGCAGACAACCTAATCAGATGACAGGCTATGATGCAACAGCCTTTATCACAAGACCACTACCTGACCGTGTCGGTTTACTCGTTGATACTCTGAATGAGTTTACTCGGAGAGGAATCAATATCCTGGATCTGCGCTCAGAAAACGATATCAAAACCCAGAAACTTCAGATCTACTTAGAGATTGAGGGGCACCGTGATGACAATCAGGTATCAGATGCTCTTAAAACGATTGAAAAACAGATCGTACAGGAACCGAACTGCATAAGAATCCTCGGATCCTTCCCTCGCGTTGATATGCGATCAAAGAAAATCAAATCCTTTGGTTTTATTGGCACCGGAGCAATGAGCTGCTGGTTTACAGAAAGACTTGAAGGCGAGGGATATCGCACCATTACCACCGGGCGTTCAACGAAACTTTCACCAGAAGATATGATCGAAGAAGTCGATGTTGTAGTCATTTGTGTGCCAATTTCCGCCACCACTTCCGCTGTTGAGCGTTATGCACCACTTTTAAAAGACGGGCAAGCCCTGATTCTGCTTGCAGGTGAATCGGAGATTCCACTTCTGAGAGCTGAGGAGTTATCTTCAGCCAGTGTCGAACTGATGCTCGTGCATAATCTGTGGGGGCCTCAAACCATCACCATGAAAGACAAAAATGCGGTGATCGTCAGAACCAGAAGAAGCGGAAGTTTGTGCAACGAATTTGAATCATTTCTCTATAAACATGGCGCAGAGATTTTTTCTGACAGTCCTCAGAAGCATGATCTTCTGATGGGCATCTCACAAAAACTCCCCACAACTATTTCAGTTGCATTGGCAATGACTCTCAATGAACACCAAGTCAATTATCATGATTTAGGGAGTCACTCGACACTCACGTCACTCTATGGTGTATTGGCAATGGCTCGTGTACATAACCAGAATCCACGGACGTACTCTGAAATCATGGCCACCGGAGGAGAAGGGAGAAAAATCGTTTCAAGTTTCATCAAAAACCTCGAGGCAGTCTTTCAGCTCGCAGAGGAACGAAATATTGAAGCCCTCAATGACATTCTTTGTACCAACCGCAAATGGATGCCAGAATCCTTTCTGACCAGTAGAATGAATCAGGCTCAAGCTGTCGACGCCGTGCTGAGCGATACCGGTTTCAAATATGGTTATTAGAGAATAAAGATTGACAGTATGAAAATCAGCCACACTGTGTAGGTTGGCTCAATTTTAGTTGATGATTAAGAATTTCCATAACAATTACTATGATAAAAGATTACAAACGTTATTTTGAAAACATTCCCACTTGCCCCCACTGCAATCAAGAGCTATCTGTTTGCGAAGCACCACCCGTTCATATTGGTGACGGTCTTGGCTGGGGATCCGAAGTCCTTTACATCTGCCTAAACGACTATTGCTCACTTTTTTTAAAAGGTTGGGATCAAATTGAAGAGCGATATGGTCACCACGCGTCCTATCGCTACATGAGGCTACCTGATAGCAATGAATCAAACCTGATGATGGTAGGTAATGCAGATGCTTTTAAAGCAAGTGTCATTGACCCTCAGGCTCTAGAAGATCAAAACGAACGATATCAAGCAGAGAAAAAGGCTCTCCTGGCGCTGGATAATTGTGTTAAGGAGAAAAATCTAGAACCAGCATTGCATTTGATTCTAGATGAGGCTGCAGCAATTGACGGGCGAAAACGTGCGGCGAGTATGCTGGTTGCTATCAATAATTTAGACTGTATCGATCCCATTCGGAACCACACATTCCGAGACACATCTCTTGAGTCCGATTGCAATATGGCCATCAAACAACTCTTGCAGCAAAATTATAAGAAGGAATGCCCGTATTGCATGGAAATTATCAAGGCCAAAGCGACCTTGTGTATGCACTGCAAGCAGGAATTAACGTAATTTGATATTGCAAATCCTGCCTTGATAAATTATAAGAAGGCCTTCCAAATAAATTCACTCATGGTGGGTGTAGCTCAGTTGGTTAGAGCGTCTGGTTGTGGCCCAGAAGGTCGGGGGTTCAAATCCCCTCACTCACCCCAGGTACAAAAAACCTGCATCAAGGAACGCCTTGATGCAGGTTTTTTGTATGAATTGAAAATTGTGAGCGAAGCAGATACGATACCTCCTTCGCTGGCACCAGGTTAGAAAGAGTCCCCTAACAGCCACGATACAAGCGAGAACATGACTGACACTTCTTATACAAAATTAGAGGCAACCGGAATAGCTGACACACTCTTTCATCCCGAAAATACAGCCGAGCCTAGACCACCGGAACATTCAGAAAATATAACGATTACGCTTGACGATCCAACTGCCTCACTTGGATGTCGACTCTATTGCGATAAAGAAATCAGTTCCCTTATTGTTCTTTTCCATGGGGCACGTGAAAAGGTGGGGGATTATGATTTGGTCGCAAGCCACTTCCTCCAACATCAGATCGCATTACTGGTTGTAACGATTCGCGGTTATGGTTGGTCCAGAGGAGAACCAACTATAACAAATTATTTTTCTGACCTTCCTGCGATCCACAACGCAGTGAGTAAACTCATAGCTGGCAGATTCAATGAAATCCCTGTTTTTGTTATGGGACGGTCACTCGGTTCAATGCGTGCGATAGAAACTATTCAATTATACCCAGAGTCCTATAGAGGAATGATCCTTGAGAGTTCTTTTGCAGAAACACGAGCATTTTTTCAGAATTTGGGATGTAACCTGCAGGAACATGAACTTTCAGAAGACGATTTCTTTCAGCCTGTTGATAAAGTTTCGAATATTGAAAAACCTACCTTGATTCTTCATGGTTCCAGAGATCAACTTGTTTCAATACGAGAAGCAGAAAAGCTGCAATCGTTCAGCGGAGCAAAAACAAAACAATTTCATATCATTCCAGGGGCTGAACACGATAATCTCATGTCCGTCGGAGATGAATTGTATTTTGAGACGATAAAAAAATTCATCGATACCGTAACCGGTGCGAATACCTGGAGACATCGACGTAAAAAGTTTAAAAAAGATAAACCGTAAATGCACGATTATACTTCTAAAGAACAAAGAATATGAAAGAGAGCAAAAGAACGGGTTATTTGAGTTGGGACGAATATTTTATGGCAGTTGCACTTCTTTCGGCAGAGAGGAGTAAGGACCCCAACACACAGGTTGGTGCATGTGTTGCAAATGAACAAAATAAAATCGTAGGAGTTGGTTATAACGGTTTTCCTATTGGCTGCTCTGATGACGAACTTCCATGGGGAAGAGCGGGAGATTTCCTTGATACGAAATACCCGTACGTGTGCCATGCTGAACTGAACGCGGTGTTGAATGCTATTTCAACAGATTTGAGAGACTGTCGTATTTATGTTGGGTTGTTTCCCTGTAATGAATGCACAAAAGTGATAATACAGGCGGGAATCAAAGAAATCATCTACCTCTCGGACAAATATGCAGACTCCGATCAGGTCAAGGCTTCAAAGCGAATGCTCAAGACAAGCCCTCATACCAGTTACCGGCAACTCACGACTATGCGGGAAAAGCTGGTATTGAATTTTGAAGTTCCCCGTTAGAGGGCTTTCATGTTTTTCAAATGAATGCGAGGATTCTTGCTTCGCCTTTGCTATTTAACCCGCTTAAGGAAATTTTTCGAACCACGACTTGGTTGACTATTCTCATTGATTTCATCGTGATTGGTTTTGCCAAAATCTACTGCTTTAAAGAACCGTTTCTCTCCACCCATTGTAAAGATTTCCTGACCTGTCATCTGTTCGGTCCTCAGTGTCCAGACAACTTTCTGGAGGGGAATGGATAAGAGGGTCAACCCGATATTCCACCATTCATCTTTTTTGCTGGAGTCCCGATTTATTGAGGTTACGATCGCATAAACCAGTATCTTTGGATCCTGACCAACAATCAAAACAATATCATCGACCTCCGTTGTTGGTTTGAAAGGTATGGCCGCTTTCAATTCTTCAACCAGTGACTCCATAGATCTTTTACTCCAATGGTTCCTTAACTGTTTCAGTTTCAATGATCAGTATACCATTTTCAAGATAACTTCTGATACCAGTATATGAATGATCTGCAAAAATGTTGAGGAACGGATTAATTAAATCATCAATAATAACTTTTGTCTGCTGAGCCTTTTCCCTGTCGCCTAGAAATAACATCGGCCACCAGCTTACCAGTTCTTGCATCATCTTACTGAGCTGGTTGGAATCGATAAAGCAGATGGTGTTATAGGGTGTCGTCTTGCTAATAACTTTAGAGAACGTATTATTGGTTGCAATCGAACGAGTGTATTGCTGTTCAATGAACGTGTGAATCTGAGCTCTATTGGAAGAAAGCAGGAAAAATCCGTCATAGATCGCGTAGGTAGGCTGTGTATCCATTGCTCCAAGCACATCACCCCATGAGTGGATTGCAATCCCCTGGTGTGTTGTTGTCACAAATGGGACCGCTCTACGTTGGAGAAAACGACTTATTCTTGTTTCGAATTCCTGTTGATCTGTAATGCCAAAGACGAGCATAAAACGGGGAATAGGGACAAGTTGACGACCATTGACACCTTCAACAAGAAAGAAGAATTCTTCTCTAAACAACCGATAAAGATCATTCAAACGCTCTGAATCAATATGATTATTGAAGACATTTTGCCCCGCCGCCTGTCGCACTCGTAACTCCTCAAGGGCTTCCAGGATAATTTTAGGTCTAAAAAAATTCGTCCAGTAGAGCAACGCCGTTTCCCGTGATATTCGTTCATAATATTTTACAGTGTCCGGCTTCAAACTAAATAGTGCGACGTGCTCCTCTGATAAATTTTCAATCTGAAAATTAACAATAGTACGGGTGCGAGGATTATCTTTACCATACCAGAGTCCTGAAATAATGCTGTCATACTCATTCAGTAACAAACGATCCCCGGTAAAATCCTCATAAAATCCAACACTGCTATCTTGGTGCTCTCGATAATATTTCAACAGTTTGGTCACGCTGATGTGCGTGTAAACATCAGCACTGCGTACCTGCCACATCTGATTGTCGTTCTTCTGAGTCGCGCCTCCAGCCTCTCTATTGTGATCGTAGGAATCAAGACCGTCCTTCACTACTTGATCACTTACACTGATCAGCAGATAATGATCAACAAATGCATATGAGAGGTTAAAGTTGGGATGTATGACTTTTTTAATCACATGCCCACCATAAATAGTCTGTTTTATCGAAACATCGTCTGAGGCATGGGTGATAAGCTGAGTATCAAGTCGATGTATTTTCCTGGTTCTTATGATTACCAGGCAGTGATTCAACAGTTTTTCCGCAGTGAATTCAAAACCACCAGAATGAGGTGGGAAAAGCGCAATGCTCATCTCTTTCAGCAAGAGCATCCTGATAGAGCGATTGTCTAGATAGTGTTCGATATTCTTCAATTGCTTCAGGAAGGATTCAATTCGCTGTTCTGATACCCGAAGTAACGTCTTCAACGATTCAACTCGTGCAGATTGCGCAAGCTTTAAACATTCTGAATCCAATACCCTGTCGAAAGTGTGTGCAGGATTCTTAATAGTTATCGTTAGTAATGCCTTATCATTAATAAACTGGGAATGGGTATCTCTACTAAACAGGTCAATAGTGAAAAAACGTATGATGGCGAGAAACAGAATAATAAAAAGTGCAATAATCGACAGATGTCTCATGGAGTTTGGAAATTTTAATTATTCGAGCAGTGATGATCTGCGATACTGAATAGCCTCTGCTACATGCTCATATTGTATTTCTTCACACTCAGCAAGATCTGCGATTGTTCTGGCAACTCTGAGAGTTCGATGGTACCCACGCATTGACATACCAAGATTATCAACACACCGTTTGAGAAGTTTTTCTGAATCTTCTGTTATCGGACAGTGTTGCCTAATATCTTTTGTATTAAGTCGGCTGTTGAGTACACCGTTTGGTTCGGTTTTATTTCTCTTTTCCTGGATTTCACGACACTTGTTGACTCGCACCCTCACCTTTTCAGAAGTGTCCCCCCTGCCCTTCTCCTGGATCTGGTCAAAACTGATAGCGGGGACTTCATGGGCAAGGTCAATGCGATCCAACAAAGGCCCGGATATCCGTCCTTGGTATCTAGCAATCTGAATATCATTGCAATTACAATTTTTTGTCTTGCTCCCCAAGTAACCGCATGGACATGGGTTCATCGCTGCAACAAGCATAAACTGTGCGGGTAATGTGATAGATTTTTGGGCCCGCGATATAGTGACAGTGCCGTCTTCAATTGGTTGCCTCAATACCTCCAGTACGCTTCTTTTAAACTCCGGCAACTCATCCAGAAACAAAACACCGTTGTGGGCCAGTGTAACCTCACCGGGTTTGGGGATACTGCCGCCCCCTATCAGGCCAGCATATGATATCGTGTGATGTGGTGAACGAAAAGGTCTATTACTTAAAAGGGATCCTGTACTTGGGGATTTACCATTTACAACACTATAGATTTTTGCGGTTTCTATTTGGTCTGCATGACTTAACTCAGGCAAAATAGATGGAATTGCTTTGGCAATCATTGATTTGCCGCTCCCAGGTGGTCCGATGAGCAAAATGTTATGCATTCCTGCGGCAGCGATTTCTATGCCTCTCTTAATGTGATCCAGTCCCTTTATATCTTCAATTTGGATAGGATATTCAGCAAATTGTTCAATTGAATCGTGACGCTCATGACACACTTTTTTGAGATCATTTAAAATTTCCACAATCTCGGACAAACTGTTAACAGGTATAACTCTTATACCATCAACAAGAAAAGCCTCCTCGCTGTTTTCTCGTGGAATTATGACCGTGCTCATTCCTATCTTTTTTGCTTCAAGGGTGATTGAAAGGACTCCGGATATTTTTCTCACTGAACCATCAAGGGAAAGTTCTCCAACCACCAGCGCACCTTCAAGTGCTTGTTGAGTAACTATGCCATTGCAGACCAGTAAACCAAGTGCAATAGGTAAATCAAAGGCTGTACCCTCTTTTCTGATATCTCCTGGTGATAGATTGATTGTTATTCGCTTATTCTGAAAGGGATAACCACTGTTTTTAATCGCTGCTTTTACACGTTCTCTACTTTCCCTGACCGCACCATCCGGCAACCCAACAGTAGTGAAAGATGGAAGTCCATTTGAAACATCTGTCTCAACCTGCACCACAACACCATCAATCCCGGAAATTGCGCAGCTTGTTACATTGGATATCATATTGGTTTTTGAAAGACGTTTGAATTATGGTTTATAAAACTCTTGAACATGCGTACTATAATCTCCATTCTTCTTCTGGTAGATGTAAAGGGGCGGTGCTATGTGCAACTCACCACCACCATTCTTAACACCCTCAATCAGCACCAGGTTTCCGTTTTTCTCCTGGTCGGGGTACGGATATACTATCTGAAGTTTTTTTGGTTCCAGTTTATGGATGCTTAAAAGAGCAAGAAGTTTAACCAACCCGGAGACAGGATAAATACAGTATATCCGGCCCTTATTTTTCACACAATAAGCAGCACCCTCTATGAAAATTTCAAGACTCCCCTCTTTTTGATGGCGAGCAATTCTCTGTTGCTCATCCTTGCTCTGCCGACCAGATTTTTTAGAATAAAACGGTGGATTGAAAATAACCCGGTCGAACGACTCAGGAAGAAAGAGAATTTTTTTCTCAGCAATGTCACCATTAACAATTTGACAACTATGCTCCAGTTTATTTTCTAGAATATTTTTCTTTGCAATATCATAAAGATCCCTTTGTTTTTCAAGGCCTACAGATGTGAACACCATATAACTATTACGATAGTGCAGTAATAACGGTAGTATTCCACAACCGGTCCCAATATCGAGAAGTTTATCGTTATTTTTTATGGACGCATAATGTGCAAGCAATACAGAATCGATCGAAAAGCGATAACCAAGAGCAGGTTGCCAGCAGATCACCTTACCATCAAAAAGTGTATCCCTGCTCAGTTCTGTGTATGGCTCTGTCATGGAGTTCAATTTATGAATGCATGTAAATAGAAACGTAGAATTTTCTCAGCTTGTATTCTAGCTACGATAAGATTATTGTATGTCGCATCCGTCACTACAGGAGTGGCGCTTCATTCACACCATTTCTCAGGAACAACAAAATTTTACATTAAATAAGCAAAATTACTATTCTTTAATTTTGGCTGACAAATAACCTTTCAGAGTCTAGTTATGTATGACATATTTATTAAAACCCACTTTTCAAGCGGACACTACCTGCGGGATTATCCCGGTAGCTGCGAACTACCCCATGGACATAATTGGGATGTAACCGTCACGGTGCGTGCTCATGAACTTGATCAACTTGGAATGGGGATTGATTTTAAAGTTTTGAAAAAGGAAGTCAACACGATCATTGATACATTAGATCATCGCAATCTCAATGAAATGGACGCCTTTGCTGACCAGAATCCCTCTTCCGAGAATATTGCCCGATATATTTACGAATCACTTTTCGAACGTTTAACTCATCAGAGGTATCAGCTCTATTCGGTAACGGTATACGAAACAAATACCTCAGGTTTAACCTACTACGGTCCAGCAGGTGAGTAACTCGATCCTATTAATCGGAATACCAATTTAATAGGTGAAAAATTTTTATTCATTTTTAAAACAATCTTTTACGGCTATTAATGGAAAACAATATTCATATCGGCATTGTTGGACTCGGGTATGTTGGACTTCCCCTTGCAGTTGAATTTGGTAAAAAATACCAAACCACAGGGTTCGACCTGAAAGAAGAGCGTATTAATGAATTGCGGAATGGTTTCGATTCTACAAAAGAAGTTGAACAGGATGAATTGGCGCTGGCTGACAAGCTTTCTTTTACCAGCTCGCATGATCAATTATCAAACTGTAATTATTATATTGTTGCGGTTCCCACGCCAATCGACCAGGCGAAAAGGCCTAATCTCAAACCACTGGAATCAGCCTCTAGACTGATAGCTCCATATCTGAACACAGATAATATAGTAATTTATGAATCGACCGTTTTCCCTGGTGCGACAGAAGAAATCTGTGTACCGATCCTCGAGGAATTATCCGGTTTAAAATTCAATCAAGATTTTTTCTGTGGCTACTCACCGGAAAGGATCAATCCCGGGGATAAGCAGCATCGGCTTCCGGATATTGTAAAAATCACCTCCGGATCTAATGATAAAACAGCAGAATTGGTAGACAATTTATATAAATCAATTATCCGTGCGGGTACTTTCAAGGCCAGTTCCATAAAGGTGGCTGAGGCAGCAAAAGTGATAGAAAACACCCAAAGAGATGTGAATATTGCTTTAGTCAATGAGCTCTCTCTTATTTTTAACAAGTTGCAAATTAATACCTATGAGGTGCTCAAAGCAGCAGGTACGAAATGGAACTTTCTCACCTTCACCCCCGGTTTGGTCGGTGGACATTGTATTGGCGTAGATCCCTATTATCTGACTCACAAAGCCCAGGAGGTTGGGTATCACCCCAATATGATTCTCGCAGGCAGAAGACTCAACGATTACATGGGGAAATACGTTGCTACTCGACTGATTAAATTGATGTGTAAAAAAAACATCGAGATCGCAACCTCCAAAGTTTTACTCATGGGACTGACATTTAAAGAAAACTGTCCTGACTTGAGAAACACGAAGGTCATCGATATCATCAGTGAGTTAAAAGAATACGGTATTGACGTTGCAGTTCATGATCCTTGGGTCGATGCACAAGAAGCTCGAGATGAATATGGTATAGAACTCGTTGAATTGCCTGAGGAACCAACCTACGATGCACTGGTTATTGCTGTTGCTCATAGCGAGTTCACATCATTTGGCAGAGG
Source organism: Desulfobulbaceae bacterium (assembly GCA_004796425.1). Lineage (GTDB taxonomy): Bacteria > Desulfobacterota > Desulfobulbia > Desulfobulbales > Desulfocapsaceae > MADRE3. The sequence goes on from QZLB01000300.1 coordinate 16,462, forward strand.
CTATCTCAAATCGATCCTCAAACCTAACTCTGTCATTTTTGATGTTAAAAATCTCCTGCCACCAGGAGCTGCAGATGGCACTCTTTAGTTAACTTCTCAGTATCTCGCCATATTGAAGGTATATGAGATTTCAGATCAGGGCAGATGTTTCTGCCAGCATTCCACTCATCGATCTTCTCCATGGTGAATGTTCTGTCTCCAAAACAAAGTTAAAAAAAGCCATTAACGCTGGAGCTGTATGGCTTATACAGGGCAAAAGGAGAAAACGGCTCAGAAGAGCAACCCGCCTCATCGAATCTGGAAGCCAGATAGCGCTTTACTATGATGAGGAGATTATCAATTTCATTCCACCACAACCGACACAAATCCACACAGAACAGAACTTCAGTGTCTGGTACAAACCACCTTTTCTACTCTCCCAGGGGACGCTTTATGGTGACCACTGCTCAATTCTGCGTATCGTTGAACAAACATCGGGGAAGCAGATTAAACCGTTTCTCATCCATCGAATCGATCGTGAGGCATCAGGGCTGATTCTCATTGGCCACTCGAAAAGCGCTGCCCGTAAATTGACCGAGCTTTTCACCACCCGCAAGATCACCAAAAAGTACCTGGCCGAGCTTCATGGCAGGGCTGCGATTCCATCAGAAGGATTTACGATAGATATACCACTGGACAACAAGTCTGCTACTACGCTTCTTGAATATGCTCACTATAACAGTGTATCTGATTCAACAGTGGTTCAGATATCTATTACGACTGGTAGAAAGCATCAGATCAGAAGACATCTGCAACATATAGGGTATGAAATTATTGGGGATAAAAGATACGGATCGAAAACAACGAAAAACTTACAGGAATTGAAACTGAAAGCCTTTCAGCTGGCATTTAACAATCCATTCGATCAAAAGGCGATAGAAATAATCTTGCCGAATGATCTCATGCAGTTTTAATCAGTGGTGATGAGGCCTGGTTTTCTCAAGGTTACCGTCGTTGCCCCCCAGGATCCTCTGGTGAGATCAGCAAGTTGGTAGGATGCCACATGTTCGTTTCTATCGAGGAGCGCATGTACGGATTTGCGCAGTTGGCCCGTACCTTTGCCATGTATGATTCTTAATTCATAGATCTCTTTTTCTAAACACTCTGATATATAATCCGGTATGAGATATTTGAGATCCTTTGGGGAAAAGTGGTGCAGATCGAGAATCCCGTTAATTTCAATCTCTACCTGATCTGGCAACGAGTCATCCATGATCACACCGATATGATTGAATGAGCAATGCGTGCCGCTTTGTCAGAAGCTCCACTTTCACCAAGTACTTCTTTTACTTTAATAAAAGATGTTTGGGTTTTCTGAATGGTCAGCGGATCGTACAGCTGTTCATTCACAAGTTCAGCTATGGATTGAGGTTTTACTTCTCCTTGCAGTAATTCTGGAACAATTTCCTCCTGGGCAATCAAATTGACAAGGGCAAAATTGGGGATATCGATCACCAGTTTTGCGACAAGATAACTGACAGGTGAAAGCTTATAGGCCACAACCATTGGTGTATCAAGCAACAGGAGTTCAAGGGTGACTGTTCCAGACGCTGCAATTGCAACATCACAGGCTCCCATCATGGAGTAACGATCTTCTTCGATTATTCGAACATCAATTTGCGATCCGTGCCGGTCAAGGCCTGACTCCATAAGAAGTTCTGTTGATATGGTTGGCGCCTTGGGCAGCAAAAAGGTCACCTCATTACGTGCGGATCGAGTTATTAAATCTGCTGCTTGAAGAAAGTCAGGCAAAAGTTTTTTAATCTCTTTAACCCTGCTACCGGGCAAAATTCCAATAAGTTTTCGATTAGTGTCAAGCTCATTCACTTTGCAAAATTGCTCACGGTCAATGGTCGGTTTCACGCTATCAAGCAACGGATGTCCAACATACTCTGCGTGTACTCCATGTGTATGATAAAAATCCTTTTCAAATGGGAGGATAACTCCAATGGTGTGGATTAACTTTTTTATCGTTTTCACTCTGCCTGAACGCCAGGCCCATACCTGGGGGCTTATATAATAAAAAACTGGAATTCCAAGTTTTTTTGCCTTTCTTGCAAGTTTTAAATTAAAATCTGGTAGGTCAATGATGATCAGCAGATCAGGGCGTCTTTGTTGGAGTGCATTTCTGAGGACATTCTGTGCCTTCAGAATGTCTTTGAGATGAGAAAAAACCTCCAGCAATCCTACCACCGCAACCTTAGATGCATCAAAGAGTATTTCAACACCTGCGTTGCTGAGCCCTGGACCTCCCATCCCATAGAAAGAGAGTGTTGGGTCAATTTTTTGGAGCGATTTGACGAGATTTGTTCCGTGTAGATCACCGGAAGCTTCTCCGGTAACAATCATTATTTCACGGTTCATTTTCTTATCGGGTTACTGATGTTTTTGTAGAGGTCGAGATTTTGATGTTCTTTAATCTGATCAATTACCTTCAGTACCACATCCAGGGCGTTACGACCCTCCCTGCCTGAAACCTCAGGCTTCGTTCTATTTTGAACATGATAAACAAAGTGTCTGATCTCGTTAAGCAAGGCATCCTGACCGGCAAAAGAATTTACTTCAATCTGCTGTTTCGGCATCCCGCTTTCAAGCAGTTCATCCTGGAGCTGGATGGTCATGATTTTTTTATTCGCAAAGTCAACGTTGATATATGATCCCGGCTGAAAGATCCGCATTTTTCTGACGTTGGTCAACGATATCCTCGATACCGTAATGTTTGCGGTCGCCCCATTCTCAAAGATCAGCCGTGCATTGGCAATATCTGTCGTATCGGTTACAACCGGGGCCCCTACAGTATGTATTGTCTTGAGCGGAGAATCGATAATGGTTAGGATTATATCGATATCATGAATCATAAGATCAAGCACGACATCAACATCAACCCCACGATTTTTAAACGTAGAAATTCTATTACTCTCTATGAACACCGGTGTTGTAAGATAAGGTTGCATTGCCACAACGGCGGGATTAAACCGTTCGAGATGACCAACCTGAAACACGAGATCCTGTTCATCGGCCATGCTGATAAGTTCATCCGCCTCGGCCAGCGTAACGGTCATTGGTTTTTCCAACAACACATCTACCTTGTGTTGGAAACATTGAGAAGCAACTGCATGATGCAAGCTGGTCGGTACTGCTATAGATACACAATCAACCAGTTGTATCAATTCATGATAATCGGTATAGGCTTTACACCCGCATTCTTCTGCGATGCGTTCTGCTTGTTCGCTGTCTGTATCTGCAACACCGACAAGCTCTACATCAGGAAGGGAAGCATATTTTTGAGCGTGAAATTTACCAAGGTACCCAACACCGATGACACCAGCCTTAATGGTTTTCATTTTAATTGAATAACCTGTTTATTTTTTTTGTTGTGGACACAATACCTATTCAAATACCCAGGTAGGCTTTCTGTATATCTTCGTTTGAAAGTAAATCCTGTGCGCTACCGGACATCGTAATCTTGCCATTTTCGAGCACATAACCACGATCTGCAATTTGCAGTGCCTGGTTCGCATTCTGCTCGACAAGGAAAATTGTTGTATTTTGCTCTTGGTTAATTTTTTTTATAATTTCAAAAATCTGCTTAATAATAAGAGGAGCCAGACCCATTGATGGTTCATCAAGTAATAGAAGTTGGGGACGTGCCATCAGGGCGCGAGACATGGCGAGCATCTGCTGCTCACCACCACTGAGTGTACCTCCATCCTGATTCCTTCTTTCGGCAAGGATCGGAAAAAGCTCAAAAACATACTCAAGGTCCGCTTTGATCTGTTCAGTATCTGTTCTGAGAAATGCTCCCATATCGAGATTTTCTCGAACGGTAAGTTGGGGGAATATATGACGACCTTCTGGTACCTGACAGATTCCTCTTTTTACAATAGCGTCAGTATCCATTGACTGGATTTGCTCACCATCGTGAATAATCTCACCAACACGGCAACGCACAACACCTGAGATAGTCATCAGTGTCGTTGATTTTCCAGCACCGTTTGCCCCGATCAGGGTAATAATTTCGCCCTGATTGATATCAAGGCTGATTCCCTTTACGGCGAGAATACTCCCATATCCTGACTGTACATTTTTTAAAATCAACATTGCTTACTCACCCAGGTAGGCCTTGATAACTTCAGGATTATTTCTAATTTCCTCAGGTGTTCCCTGGGCAATCTTTTTGCCATAATCCATGACGAAGATTCGATCGGATAGAGTCATCACAAGCTTCATATCATGCTCGATCAATAATATTGCCTGTCCTTCAGAAGCAATCTCCTGTATCAGGCTAACTAGCTCTATTGTCTCTTGAGGGTTCATTCCTGCAGCCGGTTCGTCGAGAAGCAAGAGTTCTGGTTCAGTAGCAAGAGCTCGGGCAATTTCTAGTCTTCTTTGGGCACCATAAGGAAGGTTTCTAGAATACTCGTTAGCAAGACCTTCAAGTCCTACTTTTTCAAGATATGAGTAGCTATCTTCAAGAATTAGTCGTTCTTCCTCTTTTGTCGATTTGCCTCGAAATACTGCTCCTATTATAAATGACTTTGTGCGGCAGTGCCTGCCTATCATAACATTCTCCAGAACTGTCATCTGAGAGAACAATCGAATATTCTGGAAAGTTCTGGCAAGCCCGTGTTCCGTAACTTTGTTTGGTTTTAACCCCTTAAGGTTTTGGACCTTATCGGAACCAGGTTTATGGAGGAATACTTCCCCGGCAGTGGGATAGTAGATTCCAGTAATACAGTTGAAAAACGTCGTCTTACCAGCGCCATTTGGACCGATGAGAGCAGCTATCTCACCTTGTTTGACATCTAAATCCAAACTATTGAGCGCCCTAACCCCACCAAAATCCATGGTAAGACCGGTGACTTCTAGTATTGTATCACTCATTTTATTTCTTTTTTCTCAAAACGATAGGTTCTTCGTATATTTGATATTAATCCTTGAGGACGAAACACCATTGTGCAAACAAGAATTGCACCAAAAGCAAGCATTCTAAATTCTGATAATCCCCGCAGATA
>QZLB01000155.1 GCA_004796425.1 Desulfobulbaceae bacterium
ACAATTTTCTTGTTCAGAGACTGGCTTTCAGGATGATCAGCACTGATATCAACGGCAGCCAGGACATGATTAAAGGTTTTCGCCCCGCTTTTCATCACCCAGACCGGGCAGGGACATTTTCTGACCAACCGCATCGCCAACTGGTCGACGCCACTCTCCAGCGATTCCTCCTTGATCACCAGATCGTGACCATCTTTGATGACTTTCTGGATCACGGGTATGAAGTTGTCAAACTCAAGATATTCCTGGCCAATGGCGATATCCTGCCAATACCTCTGTTGCAGGAATAGATTAAAAGCCTGTTGCCGCTGCTCCCGCATGATATGCTGAGCTTCATCGAACCGTTTACTCAATTTTGAACTGATATTTTCAAGCAGTCCACTTTCATGGACAATCAACGGGGTGACTCGCGCCTCGTTTATCCGCGCCAAGGATGCTACTCTATCCCCGCTAGAGCCCTCGCCAATCGTTCTCTGGTCGAGCAGATATAAGATGTTTTTGAATCGTTTCACACGGCACCTCCTCTGTTCCTCAGTATATCAGTAATCGAGTTATTTCCTATACAAGTACTATAATCTTTCGTCTTCGTATGGAAAGGAGATCGACGGTAAATATCACTTCAGAATGAAGTGTTTACTGGTTTATCTGCCTGGAACTCGCAGCAACTACCGACTGTGCACAGTAATCCCATGCAGTTTACACTGCGCGAAAAACTGCAGCTTCGCCGCTTCATACAATTGAATATCATACGTGTTGTTTTCAGTAATCAGCGACACCAGATCGGGTTCAACTTCAGGTCTTGATTTGGAAATATTTCTACGCTTCGGCCGGACCAAACTGGTCTCCCATTTCCTCTCAAGCAGGCTCAATGATTCTGTAAAATACTCTGAGAGTCCGACCAGGAAAAATTTCTCGAGATTGGCCCGAGCCTCTTCATATTCAGCCTGAGATACCTGATTATGTTCAACCAGCTTGATATCATCCCTGATCAGGTCGTTGGCCAGAAAACGGACCTGCATATTATTCATCGAGCGCTGGAGGTGTAGGTATATCTCCATTAATGACAGAGACTTAAACAGCTTATTCTTCTGTTTGAACTGGTAGAGATTGGAGATGGTGCGGGCCACCGGGTCCCGCAGAAAGGTAACAATCTGGACGTTTTTTCCCAACAGATGTCTAAACACAATGGAATAATGACCACACAAATAGCGACACTGTTCAAGCTCCTGCTCTCGTAGCTCAAAGGGGTAGTGAAAGTGAGGATAACCACGGTGCTTCAGTTCAACCTCGGGTGAAGGCTGAACCGGAGCATCGCCAAAATAATCTTTAAGAACGAAACGAAATGTCGTGCCGGCGGTTTTGGGGATATGGAGAAAAAAAACCTTGGGGGGAGCATAGTTTTTCTCCCCGAAATAATTGAGTACTGCCGCATGGGAGCCAAGAAACGGAATCCGTTTGGGGCTGTTTTCAAGGCTGCAACGCAGCAGGCCCGCCTTCACCTCTACCAGGTCTTCACTGACCAGGGAGTGTGGGAGTTCAAAGTGAAACCCGCACCCCGCATCTCCTTTTAAACGAGAGACACCACGAAATTCCTGGTCTGCCTTTTGAGCCGCAACAAACTGGTGATTGATATAAAGTCGCACCCACACTGGTCCGGTCAGGCGGGTATTATAGACCCAGCCTTTTACCAAACGATTATGGGCCTGTACGATTTGACCATGAATGGGATAAAACCGCCGGTTAAGCGCATCCAGATAGGCGGGAAGCAGAGATAAAAAACGTTTCATATACCAACAGTACCTTGCAGAAATAGTCGTAAAGCGTAATCACGAGTCGTTTCAGGCTCAGCACTATACCCGATTGGGATAATCCCGTGCCACCGTTAACCGCACCCCGTGTTATTTCATCCGGCAGGTATTGGGAATCAATGTGATTTTCGGGGACCTTGTTTTCAGAAGAACGGCACATACACTATGATTTTTCAAATACCTTTCGAGCAGACATGATTTTATCGTGTTTATCCCGCAATCTTTTGACTACCTCTGAGTGAGAATTCACCATATCTGATTGCTTGAGGGTCAACTCGGAGAGCTTTCTGACCAACTGATTGTTCTTTTCCTTGGTGCTGCTTAATTCCCGTTCCATTTCCTGAAGGTTCTCATGCAGTTCCTGTTGGATCGATTCCAGAGATTGGGTTCGCTCCTGCACCTGCTGATCGAAATCTCCCTGCAGTTCAGAGAGTTTCTTGTTTGCCCGTTTTAATTCATCGTTGAGTAGTTCTGACTCACGCAGTAACTTCTGTTGCTGCATTTCCTGGAGGTGCAGGGTAGCAGCCATGGTTTCCATACTCCGTGCCAGCTCGCCAAAATCATCCTGGGTACCAATATCAATTGGTTCAATTACTTTGTCCCTGGCGATGTTTTGTGCTGCCTCCTTGAGCAGCGTAATTCGCTGGAAAATAAACCGATTAATGACCTGAAGAATAGCCACAACCACCAGGAACATTATAATTGAAATGATGAGTATGGTTCGGCTGAAATTTTGACTGATCTCATTATGAGTCACCTCATCGGGGATCAGGTAGTAAAGGTACCAGTCCCAGGTTGTAAATTGGGCGGCAACGAGCAGGTGGTGCACCCCTTCCCCGGTCAGGTGAGCTTGATAGCTCTGGTTTTCATCGAACTTCTGGTTGTTGCGCTGCTTCTCCAATTCACTTAAGACTTCTGCATTATCAACTACCCCAGGGTTGCTCAGCAACTTCCCGGTTGCATCCGTGATAACGAAAAAGCCGGTTCGAGTTAGACTTTTTTGATCAATTGACGCGAGCGCTTCACGCTGATACTCGCGGACAAAAAAATCGATTGCATCCATGAGGTTTTGCGACAGCAGATCTGCTCGATTCTCAAGTTCACCCTTAAGCACATCCTGCAATACGATACCCATGAACTCATAGGTGTGGTTATAGACACTTTCCCTGGTTTCCCGATAACTTCCAATACCAATCAGGATTGTTGCCAGAACTGCCGTTGCCGGAACAATCAGCAATATTTTTTTGCGAATCGGAGTCTGCAGAAATGTACTAACGGTAAACATTGTCCCCGGCAAGTCTCAACAGGTCAGAAGGAATCACCAACTGTAGTTTTTCAGCAGCTTTCAGGTTAACGGCAAATTGAATACCCTCAGGCAAGCTGACCGGTATTGTACCCGGGTCTTTCCCCTGCAGGATCTCATATGCCATCGTAGCTGCCTCTGCTCCCTGAGAAGCGGGGTCTGCAGTGATATGCATTAACGCACCAAGTTCCACACTCTTCTGCGTTGCTCCAACCAGAAACGGTTTGGTTGCCTGTTCCAGCAGGATTTGATCGTGTCCAGGATGTACGGCAAGCGCTCCACGCGGTGCCCAGAAATAATCAACCATTTCATTGAGCTGGTCAACCGCTGAGGCTAATTCGCTCAAGAGCTCCACTTGATGCTCCGGTAATTTTTGGTACGTTATTTTATACGGCACGAATTCAATATCTGTTCGATTGCGGGTAATATCCAGGAGCCTTTTGAAATCGCTGACATCAGCCGGATAATCAGTGTAGATGAAACCGAAGTGAACCGGATTGTTGGTATAGGTCTTTCTAATCACCCGATTGACCATTTCAATCTTAGTCTGAGCGTTGATATAGTGCACCTTTCCGGTAATATTCGAATGACTTGGCACGCCAATTTCTTTCACCAGTCCGGCACCCACCGGATCCGTTACGCACATAAACAGATGAGGAATTTGGGTGGATTCAGTTTCACGCTGGACAACCTGAGCGGCGATGGTGGCAACGCTGATAACAATATCCGGGTTTGAAGCAATTGCTTCTACAGCCAGTCGACGGGCAAGCTCCCGATCTCCATCAGCATTGAGCCGAGTGATCTGCAGTGCCAGGTTGTTACGGCTCCCATATTCATTGATTTTTGTCAGGAATGAATCAGTGAATTGTGCCACGATCGGCACCTGCATACTCTCCAGTATGACCAGATGTTTTGTATCATCAGCCCGACTTTTAATGGAAAACAGGCAAATGATGATTACCACACCACAGAGCCAACCGAACGTACCCTTTGCTCTATTTCTTGGTTTCGTTCCAAGCCTCGATTCTACCTTCACGACCCGTTCTCCAACGACTCGAACACCTTCTGGGCAAGCACCGACACCTGGTACGGTTTGCTGATAAACTTCACTGCTCCATACTTCTGTGGGTCCTGGGCGAAGGCATGATTGAGGTATCCTGAAGCAATGATTATCTTCGCATCTGGATTAATAGCCTTCAATTCATCGATACATTTTTCTCCCCCCATGCCCGGCATTCCGATGTCGACTATCGTCAAACTGATCTGCTCATGTTTCTCACGATAGATCGTCAGCGCCTCTTCACCATCTTTGGCGGTTATTACGGTGAAACCAGCCTGTTCCAGTATCTTTTTGCATAGTTTTCTAATCGGAGCCTCATCCTCTACAACCAGTAGGGTTGCCCCTGACCCCTTGCTCAAGCTGATCGATTCCATTGAGATCAGCGCGTTCTCATCTTTTTCAGCAACGGTACCATGTTCGGCCAGTGGCAGGAAAATGGTGAACTGTGTGCCTTGATCCTGCTTACTTTCACACTCGATATACCCATGGTGACTCGAAATAATACCGTAGACAATGGACAGCCCGATACCGGTACCCTCCCCGATATCCTTAGTCGTAAAAAACGGATTAAAAATCTCGGAGGCAACTTCGGGTGCCATTCCTTTGCCACTGTCGGACACCACCAGTTGGGCATAGCTGCCGGGATACAAGTCCGGGTACTGCTTGGAGCTTTTCTCGTCAAGCTGCACGATACTCGTGGTAAAGGTGAGTTGACCACCGTCCTTCATTGCGTCCTTGCTGTTGGTGGCAAGGTTAAACAGAACCTGCTGGACCTGTGAGCTCTCCGCTTTGATAACCACAGGATTATCAGTGCACTCTGCTTTGAGTATGATGTTGCGGGGCAACGTCTTCTCCAGCATCTGAAGGGTATTGCGGGTGATTTCATTAAGATCGACATGTTTCTTTTCAGCTACTGAACGGTGGCTGAAAGAGAGGATACCTTTGACCAGCTCTTTTGCCCGGCCGGTCATTTTCATCGTTTCCATCAGGCTGAGCTTTTCTTCATCGGAGACATTTTCATTGATAATCATCAACTCCATCTGGGATGATATTGCCTGCAGGAGGTTATTGAATTCATGGGCAATACCACCAGCCAGGGTACCGATGGCCCGCATCTTATGAGCGTGGTGCAATTGCTCTGTCAATTTGACACGTTCAATTTCTTCACTTTTCTGAGAGGTAATATCAAAAAAGGTGATGACTATCCCTCTGATCGCCTTGTTCTCCCCCCGATATGGGAGCACCCGCATCAAATACCAGATACCTTCCGGATCAGAAAACTCCTGAGAGTAGGTTTCACCCGTGGATAGAACCTGTTCCAAGGTAGGCAATACCGATTTAAAACCAACAATATTTGAAATGTGCTCAATCGGCCGTCCCAGATCGTGCGGTAATACGTTAAACACGCGGGTTATCGGTTGCGTGTATTTCCTGATACAGAACTTCTCATCAAGAAACATAGTGCCGACTTCAGTATTATCGAGCAGGTTATCAAGGTCTGAGGTCATCTGACTCAATTCCTTGATCTTTGTTTCATATTCCGCGTTGACCGTGTACAATTCTTCATTAACGGAATGCAACTCTTCGTTGGTTGACTGGAGCTCCTCATTGGAGGCAACCAATTCCTCGTTGGACGCTTGTAATTCCTCGTTTGAGGTCTCGAGCTCTTCAATGGTTGCCTGTAAGTTTTCCTTTAAATTCTGAACCTCCTGCTCCAACTCGAGAATGCGTTCTCCCGATTCAAGTCCCGCATCAAACGTTTGAGAATCTGTCTCTGCTTCAATGGTGTTGACAATAGGATCGAACCAGACAAAATAGTAAAGGGTATCTGACACTTTGTCAGGAAGCGGTTCGACGATGACAGAAACCTGCTGAGAATCGGCAAAGATATTGGTATTCACCCCTTTATAGGTGACCGGTTTACGCTCCCTCCCTGCCCGTTGAAAAGCGGCGGCCAACGCAATCTTTAACTCGCCCTCGACCATGCCAAGCATATCAAGCGTTGCCCTGCCCTTTGGTGGTATCAGGATCTGCCGACTGTCGCCAAAAGAGTGGAGAAGTTCATATGATTGATTGACCAAGAAGCCAGTGGTAATATGTCTTTCAAGGATCGAATCATAGGCGCGAAGCAGCCGCTGGTCGATCTGGAAATTGCCGCCTGTTCCCCGCCCGGGAATAAGATTGGAGACTCCCAGAGTGGAAGCAAGCTGATATCGCATATGGGCAGGAAGCCGTACATCTCGAGCCTTTTTGAAAAGTTTCCAATGTTTGTCGATGATTTCAAACTCTTGTTCAAGCTCTCCCAGGGTCTCACTTGGACCCAGAAACAACCGCCCGTTTTTGCGCAGTGCAAAATGGAATAATGAGAGAATCTTTTTTTGCGCCTCCGGACGCATATAGATCAAGAGGTTTCTGCAGGTAATTAAATCAATTTTCGTGAACGGCGGATCTTTGAGTACATCATGCTCGGCAAAGACGATCATACGTCGCAGTTCCTGATTAATTTGAAAGCTTCCCGCATCAATCTCATCGAACCACCGATCGAGGAGTTCTGGAGAAAGGCTCGCAAGACTGTCTTTGTCATAAATACCTTGAGCTGCAATATTAAGTGATTCACGATGAACATCGGTGGCAAAAAATTTGAGGTTGGCTTCTCTTTTTTTCTGCCGCAGTAATTCACAACACATGATTGCTAAAGAGTAAACCTCCTCACCGGTTGCACAACCAACCGACCATACCCGAACTTCTTCCACATCTGGGTCATCTCTCAGCAGCAATGCGGGCAGAAACAGCTCTTCCACCGCAGAAAATGCTTCAGGATCTCTGAAGAAAGCCGTAACCCCAATCAGCAGGTCTTTATATAACGCATTGAGTTCACCTTCATCTTGGGAGAGCAAATCAACGTATCGTGAAATATCAATATACTGTTTCAGACTCATCCGACGCTCAATGCGGCGGTTAATCGTACCTGATTTGTAGAGACCAAAATCAATTTGATATTTCTCACGGAGCATCGCAATGATATCAGCGATCTCACCGGTTTCTATACGGGCATTGGGTATTACCGCTTTAATATTGCCAGGATTATCAAGATACTTCTCAAGAACTCCATACATTTCTTCAACTTTGAGCTCCAGATCAACTGAGCCCGAGTCAACCGCACTCTGAGGCATTGAGGGGAACTTGGCACTTTGTTGATCCTGCACAATTACCAGCCCGCCGGCACGGTGGATGTCAACGACCCCGCGCGCCCCATCACTGCCACTTCCGGACAGGATTATCCCCACTCCTTTCTCACCCGCCTCAAGCGCCAATGATTCAAAGAAGATATCAATCGGTCTGTTTAGCTGGTCTTGGGTTGATCGATCACGCAATTTCAATTTCCCTGACTGGATCACCATCTCCTTTTTTGCAGGAATCAGATAAATATTATTAGGTTCAACCGGCATGGCATCTTCAACTTTGTTAATTTTCAGAGAAGTATGCCGTGCCAGAATCTCATTCATCAGACTTTTATAATCCGGGGATAGATGCTGGATGACAAAAAAGGCCAGATTGCTGTCTTCTGGAATAGTCTTGAAAAAGCCTTCAAGCGGCTCGAGACCACCGGCACTAGCCCCAATTGCAACCAATAATTCAGGATTGTTTGGTTCCATAGTATCTCCACACATGCTGACCAGCAGGCGTCCACAAGAGATGCTGGTAAAGAAATGGTCCACGCTCTCAATTCAGTTATATCAAAAATTTTCGTAATCACAAATTATTAGACTGATAGCGTGAGATACTTGAAAAAACATAACCAAACACCTCGATACCATAGATAACATACCGTTACAGGTTTAGTTGCTTTCTTCCCTTCCTGGCTCTGCTATCCCTTCGAACAAATCCTGGCAAGCTATTGAAATTAAATACAATTAAACTTAAGCTGGCTATCGCTGGTAACTGATAAAGAGTGGGCTGTCAACGGACACGAGAAGAGACGGTGATACGAGGAGGAGCAAAGCATCCTCTCGACTGTTACTCTATTGACGAGATATAATTAATGATATGCCAAATTTCCTGATCACTGAGCCGCTGCTGGTAGCCAGGCATTCGTTTCTTACCGTTCTTAATCTTCCAATGGTAAGCGCCACCGCTTTGTGCTTTAAGCCCTATCACCAGGTTTGGAGTGTCTATGTCCAATCGAGCGTGGGCGGCTTTCAACCCTTTCGCGTCGATCGCGTGGCACGAAATGCAGTTGGCTTCAAACAATTTCTTCCCCGCAGCCACTGAAGCGTCAGACCGTTCAATCGGGTTCTGTTGAGCCGTAGCTTCCTGCGGAGCATACCAATCTCCCCCAGACAACCGTTGAGGGAAAAAAAACAATACGGCTATAAAAGCCACCACGTAGAGGAGATTGTAATTGGACCCGTTTCTTGATTTCATTGTTCCTCCTTCGCCATATCATACCGTGAGAACTAAAACGTAACGAACACTTAATGCCCTTTTCTATTTTATACGCCTGAACAGTAAATATACAAAAAGTATTCACCAGCAAGCGATATCATTGGCGAGGAATTGTTGATCCGGGGGTGGTTGCAACCTCTGTTGGTTACGCTAATAATTTTTTCAATCTGATGCTCCCTGAGGATTGGTCTTGAAAATTGAAGCCACTGCTCTTTTGTGGTACATTATTTCATCATTTGTACAGGTTTTCCCGGTACTGGTATGAGGCAACCGGGTAAGGACTGTGAGTAAAAAAACCGTGCCTCACCACTACAC
>QZLB01000173.1 GCA_004796425.1 Desulfobulbaceae bacterium
CGATGTATCCTCCACCACCAACCTGGCTCGATAAACTGTTTACGCTGATAGAGAAGTACCTGGTTGGGACAGATCAGATTCACCCTGATCTGATGGTGCGGCAGCGGGTTATTCTTCTGTTTCTCATTTCCATTATCGGCTCCCTGATTCTGGCCGTCTTTGGTACTGCAGCATTGAATCAGGACAACCTGCTTCTCGGTTATTTTGATTTGACGATTGCGTTTTTGCTGCTGCTCAACCTCCTTGATGTCAGGTTTCGCAAGGATTACCATTTCAACATCCTGGTAGGCCTTACCCTTGCTGCCCTGCTTTTCAGTGTGCTCTATATTCATGGTGGGTTCAAGCAGAGCGGCCACGTCTTTTATCTAACCTTTCCTTTGATTGCCTCATTTGCTATTGGCTCTTTTAGAGGCGCTTTGGCTGCTCTACTTATGCTGTTGCCCATCATTTTTTTGCTCATTACCAATGTGGAGCATCCTTTCATCTCATCTTATCCGGTTGGTTTTGAAGTGAGGTTTCTGGTTGCCTATGTATTGATTACGATCATGGCGTATCTTTTCGAACATGCAAAAGAGAAGATTCGACTTGAAATCATCTTATCAAACCAGAGCTTGGAAGCGGCGGTTGAACAGCGGACAACGGATCTGCGGGAACTTACGATCCAATTGCAGCAGAGAATTGGCCAGTATGAACTCGCAAAAACGGAAATCGAGATCAGTGAGTCCAAATTTCAAAATATTATGGAATTGTCGGTGGTGGGTATTCTTACCTTAAGCCCGAAAGGAGTTATTAATGAGGCCAACAAGCGTATTTGTGAACTTGCTGATAAATCACGGGACGCTCTGGTAGGAAGCTCTTTTGAAGTGTTTCCGTTTACCCGTGAGAGTGTTGAGACCGATCCGTTTATGCCTGAGGATATTAAAGTTGGCGAGCGGGTCATCAAGGAGCGAGAAATCATTGGTGGAGATGGCAAGCTCATACACGTGGAAGTCAGAGTAGCCAAAATGCCAGATAGCTCTTTTCAGGTCGCATTTACCGATATTTCACATCGAAAACGTGTCGAGAGCGCCCTTAAGGACAGTGAGGAACGTTTCAGAACACTGCATAATGCTTCGTTTGGCGGTATTGCCATTCATGACATGGGGGTAATTCTCGACTGTAATCAGGGCTTGTGCGATTTGACTGGTTTTAAGCGGGAGGAGTTGATAGGGAGCGACGGACTGGAGCTGATTGCACCCCACTGGCGGACAGAGGTGCGTGAGAAAATTCGCTCAGGTTACGATAAGCCCTATGAGGTTGAAGGACTGCGCAAAGACGGCAGTAGCTATCCCTTGAGCGTGATGGGGAAAAATATTCCTTACCGGAAGAAAAACCGGCGGGTTACTGAATTTCGGGATCTGTCAGAGCAGAAAACGGCCGAGGTGGAAAAGCTTAAACTGGAAGAACAGTTATTTCAATCAAGGAAAATGGAATCGGTCGGGCAGCTTGCCGGTGGAGTGGCACATGATTTCAATAATATGCTCAGTGTCATTATTGGCCATGTTGAGCTGGCTCTGATAAAAAACAAATCACAGCAACCCATCGGTCCGGACCTTGAAAAGATCAAACTCGCCGCTGAGCGCTCGGCAGAGGTTACGGGACAATTGTTGGCATTCGCCAGAAAACAGTCCATCGACCCTCAGCCGATTGATCTGAACGTCGCGGTTACATCAATGGTGTCGATGTTAAAAAGACTGGTAGGGGAGGATATCTCGCTCAAATGGACCCCTTCAGAACTGCTCTGGAAAGTCAGAATCGATAAAACTCAGTTGGATCAAATATTGATCAATTTGTGTGCCAATGCCCGCGATGCAATAACCGGGGCCGGTGAAATAGAGGTGCGCACCAGCAATGCAACCATGGATGAGGTGGCTGTACTTGATGAGCACACCAAAATCTTGGAGGATTTTGTCAAATTGTCAGTAAGAGATTCGGGTATTGGTATTGAAGAACGTAACCAGGAGACCATTTTTGAGCCATTCTATACGACCAAGGAGGTGGGGGCAGGGACCGGCTTGGGACTGGCAACCGTCTATGGCTCGGTAAAACAGAATGCTGGCTATATCACGGTTGAAAGTGAGTTGGGTAAGGGGAGTCTGTTCTCAATCTATTTCCCACGCTACCAGGGTGAAGTGGCTGAACAGTCTGAGGCGAACCAAACGATTGCGGCCATTGGTGGAAACGAAACGATTCTGCTGGTTGAGGATGAACCGGCCATTTTAAGTATGTGTAAGGAATTACTCACCATGTTGGGGTATCGGGTGCTGGCCTATGAGTCACCAATCCGGGCTAGGGAGGAATTGACGAAGCATCAGCACCATATCGATCTCTTGTTGACAGATGTGGTGATGCCAGAAATGAATGGCTATAACCTGGCCGTGCAGATAAAGGAGCAACTGCCGCACGTTCGGACGCTCTATATTTCTGGGTATACCAAAAGTTTACCAGGCACTGAACGGGAAAATCTCAGTGATCAGGAACTGGTCCAAAAACCATTTACCCAAGTCGAGCTGGCCATGGCTATCAGAAAAGTGCTTGATAAAGAGGTGGGAGCACGAGGTGTGGAGTGATTATCGGCAAAATATCAACGCAGTAACGATTGGGTGAGCACGTGAGACCTGATAATAGTAGTTCAGCAGGCTCTGGGTGGCTTGAGATCTCCAACCTGCACTCTCCTGAGTTATCTGTTGCACAATTCTCGGTTCGCACGGGTGAAATCTGGTGTGTTCTGGGGCAAAATGACTCAGGGGTCTCGACGCTCCTGAGCGTTTTGTCACGTAAAGACAACGGTGCTTCAGTCACCTCAGCGTCGTTTCCCGAGGACCTTCGGCTGGTCAGTTTCAGTGCTCAGCAACAACGGTATGAATATGAGTTGAGAAATGATGATTCGGACTACCTAGACCGACTTGATCCAGGAACGCTTGCCCGGGAGTTTGTTGGGGACTACCGGGGGACGCTCGATCTGGTTGGGTTGTTCAAGCTCGACCATCTGCTTGATACCGGTTACCGGCAGTTAAGCTCAGGCGAAAGTAGAAAGCTGTTGATGGTGGAAGCAATTACCAGCGGTTCGCGTCATCTGGTGTTCGAGAACCCGTATGACGGCCTTGATGTCCTTTCAGTCAAAGAGTTCAATCAGATCATTGAGACCTTACGTGATGATGGGTTCAATATCATACTTTTTATCTCGGATCCCACCGATATCCCGGCATGGTGTACGCATCTGCTTTGGATTGAAGGCGGCACGATTCGAGACAGTGGGCCTGTTTCTCAATTAAGAGATCGTGTCATGCAAACCGCTGATGATCACACTTCCTGGTTCCATGGTGAGCCACTGAAGCCAACCACTGGTGAGCCGTCGGGCGGAGATGAGCTGGTCAGACTTGTACAGGGGTCGGCTTCCTATGGCAGTCGGATAATTTTTCAGCAACTGGATCTCGTCATACGGGAGGGTGATCATACCTTGATAACCGGGCCCAATGGTGTCGGGAAGTCCACGCTGCTGTCAGTTATTACCGGTGACCACCACAGTTGCTACAGTAACGAGCTGTATCTTTTCGGCAGAAAAAGAGGCAGTGGTGAATCGATCTGGCAGATTAAAGAACAGATGGGTATTGTCAGTCCGGCATTACACCGGAATCATTATATTCCCGGTAACGTGCGACAGGTTATTCTGTCCGGTTTTTTCGACTCCATTGGCCTGTACCAGAAACCAACAAGAGCCCAGTACGAACATGCGTCGATATGGCTGTCAAATATAAGATTGGAAGATCAGGCAGCAACGCCGTTTCGAAGGTTAAGTTTCGGATTGCAGCGACTGGCCTTGATTGCCAGGGCGATGGTAAAGATGCCACGACTTTTGATTCTGGACGAACCGACCCAGGGGCTCGATGCACCGAACCGGCAACGACTTCTGCATTTTTTGGAGACTGTCGCAGCGACTGCTCCTTCGACGATTCTCTATGTCAGTCATCGACAGGATGAATATCAATCATTTTTCACCCAGCATGTTGAAATGAAGATGCAGTGAAATCTGGCTCACAACCGGTAGACCGAATCCCGTCCCCTTTCTTGCCAGGATGACGGGATTCGACCGGCTGTTTATGATGAGCTTAGCTGCTGAAGGAATCGGAGAAAAGCTTCTCGATTGCAATTCGCCCGGCGTCACTAAGGTACCTGGTGCCGGAGCCGACGAAGGTATCATACTTGATAAGCGGACTGTCTTCTTCCCAGGTGCCCCGCCAAGTGTACCATTTCTCCGTGACCTGATCAAAGACATGAAGCGGTCGGTTGAACATCTTGGCAAGCTCCACGGCCCAGCCGGTGCCACCTTTTACAGAACCATCCTCCTGAATCGATCCGACCACAAATACCTGGTGGCCGGAATTTACCATATGGAAGATTGTTTGGAGTACTTTGCGAATTTTTTCTGTTTCGTAATAGGTTCGGTTCATCATGCGTGACGCCAGTTCCATGGAGATATCTCCACGTTCAAGTTCGTCCTGCGAGAGGACCACGCAATTATTATTCCGCGCAAGTTTGTGGCCTTCAAAGGTATAGATTACTTCGGAAATGCTGAATTTTTCTGCTGCTTCACCAAAGGCGGTTTCTGCTCCTTTGAGCCCACCGCTAAACAATGTGCAATTTTTAGGATCCATGTCCGTTACCTCGTATATAGTTTTGTTAACTGCTGAAAATAGCTCCGACAGTCGAATTGTATAATACAGGACTTCATAAATACAACATCAGCAGAATAATAATTTGCTGATTGTTATGTTTTTGTTCCCTTCAGGAAGACCCGGCACGGTGCAGGGTACCCTTCAATGGTCAGGCTCGGATTGCCGGGATCGATGAAATCTTCGTAAGACTCAAAGATCATCCATTCAGTACGTCGCTGCTCATCGCTATTCATCGGATGAGAACAGAACAGTTCGACATCACCAAACCCGGCCCGGATCATCCAGTTTTGCAAACAGGTTCCCGTTGGCACAAAATACGTCCCAGGGACCTTCGCATACGTTTTTTCAGGGAACAGTGCTATCGGTTCGTCACCAGGGATTGCTTGAGACTCAAGTATGATTGTGCCACCGGGTTTCAGGGCAGCCAGCAGCTCCCTGAGCACTTCTACCGGTGAAGATCGATGATAGATAACCCCCATCAGAAAGATGACATCAAAAACTTCAGGGAAGAGGTGTATATGTTCGACCCCGAGTAAATCTATCTCCAGGTTGTCAAATCCCGCAATGGAGTTAAGCGCTTTGAAACAGTAATAATGTTGTACCGACGGCTCCAGTCCAAGCACAAATTGCGGTTTATACGGGGTCATGCGGAACATGTAGTAACCATTGTTACAGCCGATATCAGCAATAACCTTATTGTTGAGGACAGGTAAGTGTGGTTCGATTCGCTGCCATTTTCTGCCACTTTGCCATTCGCTATCGATGTCAATACCAAATATTGAAAACGGTCCTTTACGCCAGGGCATAAACGCACGTAGATGTTCGGTAATCTCCTGGCGCTGTTGGAGGGTGATTTCATCAGGATCACCAAGTCGAACCAGATCATGATCACAACAAACACGGGAACTTTGATACGCACTGATCGCCTGATAGGGCGTGCGAAACCTCAGAAAACCCTTTTTCTGCTGGTTAACCCAGCGTTGTTTTTGCTGATGAAGCCTAATGATTTCTGTTCGAGTCTTCTGCGGAGCGAAATGTTTGATGTAATTCATGGCGTGATTGTGAGTCAGCGGGGTTTCACTGCCACGATTGAACAAAAGTTAAACCATTGGAAGAAAACGCTCAGCCCATCAAAACCAGCGTCAGTAAGCAGCTTTTGATTCTCTTCGGCGGAGAATGGGATAAGGATGTTCTCAAGTGCTTCCCTTTTTTTGGCGATTTCAAGGTCTGAATACCCTTTTTCTCGTTTAAAACGGTGATACACTTCAATGAAACTACGGTTTAACATCTTCTGCTCCTCAACCGTTTTCTCGCTTAAAAAAAGAAGTCCCCCGGGACGCAAATTATCAAAGAGTCGCTTAAGCAGCAATGGCCGAACCAGAGGTCGGATAAACTGCAGCGTATAATTCAGAATAAACGCACCGGTACCGGGCAGCTCAAGGGAGGTGATGTCTGCCTGGCGGTAACTGATATTTTCGGTATGGGAGAAGAGCTCAGTCTTCAATCGTGCCTTCTCAAGCATGGGAAGAGAGTTGTCAATCCCTAAAAACTGCAAATCTTTGTGTTGAAGCAGACGGGAAAATTCGAGCAATGGCGTACCGGTTGCGCAGCCAAGGTCACAGACCCGATCACCGGCTTCCAGGTGGATATCCATGAGCGTAGCAATTCCTTTTATGACCTCATGGTAGTGAGGAATGGAACGATCGAGCATATCATCAAAGACCTCAACGACTCGCTCGCTGAAATCAAAATCTTCGGGTACGGTGTCAACTTGATACAGTCGGTCTTGCTTTTTTTTTTCCATGGTTTTTGACAATGGTTCTTGAATGCTCAGGCCGTGGTGGTCAGGCGCCCGGAGTGTTACCATAAAGTGAGTTGATATTGCAAGACAGATACACTCTTAGCCCTGCAAAAAAAATGATTGCGTCCTGCTGCCTGCTAATCGTGCTGATCTGTCACCCACACAGTATACTGAGGAATTTCACTATAACATCACTTTAAAGCAGGGAAAATGGAAAATCATTGAGCGCTGGTTTGATGTTTCCTGTCGGTGCTGGATGGGTTGAAGTGAAAGTGTGTAACTATTTGTTTATAATATGATAAAATCAACTTATGGGTTGGGTTGGTGGAGCTGATACAGAGACAAAAACTGGAAAATTGGCTTGCTATCGGTTAGATATGTAAGTATAAATCAAAACTCCCTGCACCTGAGTGGGGAACGTTCGCTGAATCAAAGCAGAGAGAACCTACGATGAATAAAACGTACGTCGCAAACAGTGTACTCTGTCTTATTATTTTCGCTGCGCTGGTCTATGGACTGACTTATGTTGCCCAGGCACCCGATGCGATTGCCCTGATCAACCCAAAGCCAAAAGTTTCAGAAATGGTCGAGCATTATGCGGAAAAAATAGTGTTGCAGAAAGCGGTCATCAGCACCAATCAGGTAACCCACGAAACCCGGGCACTGTTCTCTGTTGACAATCATGCGGAACATGCTGTCCGAAACCTGATTATCGTCTGCGAGCTTACAGATGGTGAAGGGAATTCTTGGGGAAGGCAGAAGTGGGTTGTCTATGGCTCAATTGAGCCAGGAGCGCAGGGAGATTTTGAAATTGCCGATAGAAGATATCTCTCACATCATGTGAAGCTTGAGAAGAGCGATTGCTTTCTGAAAGATTTCAAATTGTTGGGAGAGAAAAGCGTCGCTTCATCCAGACATTAACAATTAATTGGCCAGCAGATGGGCCGCAGTGGAACAATATAAAATGTCAAAGGACCTGCATTTTGATGAAATTTTGAGCAAGTACCGCTCAGATCCTTATGATTATGTTGATATATTTGCTACCCAAACGGGTGTCGTTGAGTTTCAGGTAGAAAAAGGAAGCGCGGTTGACGCTCCGGGAGGAGAATGGGGACATATTCCAGGGACTGCACTCTACCAGATCACTCGAGAGAGAAACCCCAAAATGATCGGTGCACCCATTAACGGGATTGTTTCTGAAATCCGGGCTGACCTCGAAGGTTCATTTGTTGAATCAGGTGAGCGGTTAATGACCATTCGACATCCTCTGAAGAAAAAGGAAATCATAGAGAATATTCTCAAGGAGGTTCTCTATCTTTTTCCTGCACCGGAAAAGGCAAAATATTTCTTCGCCATGGATATACAATCACGGATTGATAAGAAAGGTGTACGTGAGGTAATAGTTAAACCTGGTGATGAGATCCTTACCATGTCCTTAATGAAACGAGACACCCCGGTTATTTACGCAGGGGAAGAAGGCGTTATTCATTCGGTCTATTTCAAACCGGGAGTGTCAGTGGAGCAGGGTGAACCGCTCATTGGCGTTTGCTCTATGGACAAGGTTCCGTTGATTCAGAAGGTGATTACCCGCGTCAAGGCAGAATGGGATAACATGTAGATCCCTCTCTGTAAACAAAGCCAGATTCTTTCTGCTCTGGCTACCTGATCCGGTCTTATATGACAAACAGACTTAACGTTCAGGGATTACGCAACTATATAACCGAACGGGAAATTCCACTTCGGAAGAGGGACTATGCGGGCCTGGATGTTGAAATCATCTTCAGAAAGGGTGGTTTTATCGGTTCGAACATTGAATGCTTCTCTGAACTTGACCGGACCATGCATTATGGTCGGAGTGTGATCAACCAGTTCGAGCGATTGGGTGATTCGGTGGTCAGTGGTTCGGTTATAATTGCTGAACGACTATCAGGTTCAAAAGGCCGTTTCACCCGAAGCTGGTATGCTCCATCAGGCGGTCTCTGGGGTTCTATCATCTATGTCAATACCCTGCTTCCTGCTTCGAAGTTACTGATCCCTCTAGCGCTGGGAGTTTCCTGCTGTGAAGCACTTCATGAATGGGGGGCTGCAGAAGCAGAAGTCCGGTGGATAAATGATGTGCTTTTTCATGAGCAGAAGCTCGCTGGTTTTCTGCTGGAGAGTCATCGGGGGGTTGAAAGCACGGAAGAGTATATCTTGATCGGTTTCGGGATCAATCTCAACAACACCACCTTTCCTTCTGAGTTGAAGAAAATAGCGGTATCGCTCTCCGAGATTATTGGTGACACAATCGAACGTGATGATTTTGCACTCTGCTTCCTGGCCAAACTTGCGTTTAACTTTGGGTTGATCTGTCACGAAGAAGATTACTACCTGGTGCATCAACAATATCAGGGCGTTGGGGGGACACATCTGTTGGTTAATCGTTGGCGTGAGTTGAGTCAATCGATTGGCAGAGATGTGGTCTTCGGTTTCGACGTGGTAACCCGGCCCCAATATAGGGCAAAGGTGATGGGGATCGCTGAGGATGGTGGTTTGATGATGCAGCTTGAGGATGGTTCTACTACGATCGAGTACAGTGGCGAAATTCGTTATCTGTAGTGATTTCCTGCCATTTTGGCGGTTGCCGACAGAAAAAGTTTCCAGGAGAAAATCTCCCGCTGAAAAAGATACCGGGCATAATGAAACAGACTTTCCAGCGACTCATTGAGCAGCGGGTCGGAAAGTCGAATGTTCCGGAGTTGATTCAGTGGACGACTCTGGATAGAGGCAAGTGTTTGGATGGTACCTGCCTGAAGTTTTCTGCCATAATAATTGCCGGCTCGAATACAATTCGAACAGATGAGCCCACCACCGTTGCTGGAAAAAAGTGCCTCACCTTCTCCCGGATAGTCCAGTCCGCAATTCTGGCATTTTGACAGGATCGGCCGATAGCCAATGCAGTCAAAGAGTTTTATTAGAAAATAGGTGATGACCTCCCGCGGGTTGGAGTGTTGGCTGAGTTCCTGTAAAACCCAGGCAATAAGGTCAAAGAGTTGGTTGTCACTGAGTCCCTCCGTAGTTCCGAGCAACAGACACTCACGGACCACTGAGCCGCTGTGGAAAATGGCAGATGAGGTTCTGATTGGCAGAAAACTCTCAATTAGTTCAGCTTCGTTTAACACCGCCATCCGCTGCGGAGCAGAGCGTGAATAGGTTAACGTGATAAGCGAAAACAATTCGAGTTTATTGACAAATCGCTTCTTTGACCGATGGGCTCCTTTGGCTATTGCGGTCAGTCTTCCGACATCTTTGCAATAAAGGGTCAGGATCTTATCAGATTCGCCGTGATCCCGACTGTCGAGTACAACCGCGGGCAAATCGGTTCGAATGGTGGGCATGAGCTAGTCGAGCAAATACTCCGGGATCGAAATAGAGATCGTTTCCGTATCCGTTTCCGGCAGCGGAATAGTGATCCCATTCAGGTAGAGTCGTGCACCAGATTCTTTTGGTAAATCCAGTATAATATTGGTTTTGGCATTCCAGGTCTTGATGGTACCACCATTGATCTTGATCTCCGATTTCTCTTCTTCATCGACCCCAATTGATATGGTGGTTGACTGGGGAAACTCGGCAACCAACTGATATTTTACGTCGGGCGGGGTTTCTGGTACAACTTCGGCTGGGAAGGCGGGAAATTCCGTTTCGGCGGGTGCAGGGGAATGGTCTGCTTCGCTCACTGCGGCTGTCTCTGGGGAGGTAAGATCATCCGCTGCTGGTAGGTAATCTGTGGGACTGTCAAAATCTGAGGTTTGCGTAGTGGGAGTTTCAACCACGGGTTCCTGATAATAGCTGCGAAGCCATTTACTCAGATGAGTGGCCGGATTGAAGCCGGCATACCAACTGATCCCGCCGAAAAACAAGATAATAACAAGGATACTGAAGCCGATTATTGAACCAGGGGTTACCGTCGAACGAGCGGCCATGGTGCCGACCTGTTTCTGGGTAATACTGGGGGGCGACGACTTTTCATTAAATTCAGTATTGAGCTGCGGTTCTATTTCGTTGATAAAACGTTGAGAGATTTCATCCTGGTCCAGACCGAGCATTTTTGCATAAAGACTGTAGAATCCTTTACTGAATGCAGGAGCAGGCATGTCCGAGCAGTCGTCTGCTTCGATGGCTCGAACCGTTTTGGGAGGAATCCTGGTTTCATCTGAGATGTCAGAAATGTCTAGGGCTCGTTCGAGCCTGAGCCTTCTGAACAGCGCGCCAAGTGATTCTTCCTGGTGACCGGTTTCATTGTGTTCCATGCTTCAATCCCAAAATCAGATGTTTTCAGGTCTCCCACTGTCTAAAAGCAGCACTTATTAACGCTGTCCAGTGGGGATGCATTTGCAATCAGAGCATCTTTTTTATGTAGGATCGCTCTTTCAACTCGACGAGCCATTCCTGGTATTCTTTCATGATTTGTGCATTAAAAAGCTCGTTGCGAAGCCTGTCCTTGACTTCATCATACGGTACCTGCATGACAATTCCCCCTTCTTTGTTTGAGAGGAGTTTGAAAAACTGGTAGCCGGCAGGTGTTTTTATTATTTCACTCACTTCACCTGGTTTCAAGTTAATTACGGCAGCCTTCATTGACGGAGCCATCTCCGATTCGTTGAACACCCCGATATCTCCTCCATCTGCAGCTGAAGGTAGATCTGAATATTTTCGGGCGAGTTCCGAGAAATCTTCTCCGCTGACAGCTTGTTTTCGGAGTTTCTCGATTTTTTTTCTGGCAGCCATCTCGTCTTCATAAAGCAAGGCGGTGGATTGCCGTGATGCTTCACTTTCTCCCCAGCTGACACCCATCTGGAGGAGATAGAAACCACCTTCATCGACTTGAGAGGTGTATTCCTTGTCGTATGCTTCAAGAATCATCTCATCACTGATGACGATTTTGGAGCTCACGTCCCGGGCGATAAGTTTCTGTACTCTGACTCGACTCTCAATGTTTTGCCTGAAGGTAATTTCGTTGACCCCGTCCTGTTCCAGTTTTTGCTGGAACGTCTCTTTGGTCAAATTGCTGGCCTTGATCACATTATCTATCGTGGCACTGATTTCCTGTTCGGATATGGTGATTTTTTTCAGCACCGCTTCCTGTCTGATCAGCATCCTGTCAATCATACTTTCCAGCAGTTGTTCCTGGGCTTGTCGTATGATCGTGGGCTGGTCTTCGGGGGAATATTCACGGGCGATTCTGAGATAGGTTTCCCTGGCTTCTTCGTTGAGTTCCGAGAGGGTAATGACATCATTGTTGACCTCTGCGACAACACGATCTATCAGTTCGGATTGCACCGGTGATGCAAAAAGAAGCAGAGTGGAAATGAGAATAGAAAATGATCGTGAGAGATATATCATCTTTGCTGGTATCATGTTAAGTTGTTGTTGATTAACGTGGGTTAATTGCTTTTTTCAAAGGTTAGCATATTGTTACAAGATCGGAAACGGCAATCTCAGTCTGCGCTTTGTTGCCCAGGTGATAGTACCAATGTTTACGATCGATATCCTGAAATAACCGGTAATCCTGATCAATTAGGATAGAGAGCCCCCTGTTCTGCCTTGTTCACCTTCGGTTATTATGGAATAATCAGAGACGGAACGTATCATACAAGAAAGAGATAGAAAAGTAATAAGGAAATGATCATGGCAAACGCAAGGTTCTTCGGTCATCGTGTTATGATGGCCCTGATTCTGTCCGTACTATTGGCAACGCCAGCTTTTGGGGCGACCAAGATGCCGGCTTTTAACCTCAAAGATGTGACGACCAAAAAACAGATTTCAAGTAAAAACCTGCAGGGGAATTCACTTCTGATCATGTTTTTTGCGACCTGGTGTCCACCGTGCATCCAGGAAATACCAAATTTAATCGATATCCAGAATACCTATGGCAAGAAGAAGTTTTCAATCGTTGGTTTGTCTGTTGATCAGGAAGGGGAAGGGGTGGTTAAGAAATTGATCAAAAAGAAGAATATTAATTATCCGGTGGCCATGGCCAACGAGAAGGTGCTGCGTGGTTTTGGTGGAGTTTACGGGGTACCAACCGCATTTCTGGTGAACCGTAAAGGGAACATCGTAAAAAAATATACCGGGTTCATTCCTCACTCGGTGCTGGTGAAAGATATCAAGCAGGTGATCAGGTAAAGCAATTCTTGACAAATTTCTGTCCTGAAGGTACGTTAGACACTGCTTAAATAGTATTCAGCTTGAATGGTGCAACAATGTAGGATAGTGATGAAAATTGAATGCTGCCGATACGCTGGTAGACTTGATTTTCGTAATCTGTCCCGCCAAAATCACAACCTGTATCAAGGGAGATTTACCATGAAGAAGAAGCTTGTTTCCGCTCTGTTGGCTCTGTGTTTTGTAATCGGTACCGCTGGAGTCTCTATGGCAGCAAAATTAAAGTGTACCGTTGATGCGGTAGACGGTGAAACCGTGACCATGACCTGCAAAAAAGCAGATAAATTGAAGGCAGGAGATAAGGTCAAAGTAACCCCACCAAAGAAGGGGGGAGCAATTGAAGGTTGCTAATTGACAGTAACCCTTAATTTCTGTAATTTGCGGGGTCGGTTGACTATAGGGTCAACCGACCCCGTTTTTTTTATGTGTGTTTTTACCAGCGTTTCGAGAATGGAATCCGAAATAGTCTGGGAATTATCAATTGTTATCACCCCAGGACCCAAACGTGGAATTATTAAAGGCAGTGCTGCTCGGTTTTATTCAGGGAGCAACAGAGTTTCTACCGGTATCGAGTTCCGGTCATCTGGTACTTGGCTCCCAACTGCTCAACTTTCATGACGAGGGTATTTTATTTGATGTACTGGTGCATGTCGGCACCCTGGTTTCGGTATTAATCGTCTTCAGGTCGGAGATCTCCCAAATGGTGCAGGCACCATTTCGCTGGCTTAAAGGTGACCGCTCCGAACCCAACAATCACTTTCTGAGATGGGATCTCTATATTATACTGGCAACCATTCCCGCCGCGGTTTTCGGTCTGTTAGGCAAGAATCATCTCAGTTCCCTGTTCGGCTCAGCACTTTTAGTCTGCATTATGCTGGCATTTACCGGGGTGATGATGATTATCACCCGTTATCTCCCTGACCGAAACGTTACGTTAAAATCCGGACAGGCTCTGTTGATCGGCATCGCCCAGGCGCTGGCGATCATGCCGGGACTTTCCCGATCAGGTACTACCATTTTTGCAGGAATGCTGCTGGGCATCAACCGAGAGACAGTTGCCCGGTTTTCCTTTATTATGTCAATACCGGCCATTATGGGCGCAGCTTTGATCTCCATTGGCGATGCGCTGAAAAATCCACCAGAAGCGGGGTCACTGATCAATCTCGGTTTTGGTACGTTGACCGCCTCGATAACCGGATATTTTGCAATCATTCTTCTGCTCGATGTGGTGAAGAAAAACCGACTTCAATGGTTTGGCTATTACTGCATTACGGTTTCAATCATTGGTATTCTCATTATCTCTTTATTGTAAGAAGGTGTAACATGGATGTAAGAGCATTACCTGAGTCGGAACGACTCATCTATAATAATCTGAAAAAGAAACATAACGTGCACTTTGAACCGCTCAATGTGGGTGATCATCGAATCAGGATTCTAATGGTTTCCGATCTTGAGGAGTTGCTTGACGGTAAAGATCCGTTCGAGGATGTAAGTTCTTTTCCTTTCTGGTCAAAACTTTGGGAGGCGGCAATTGTCCTTTCCCACGTACTGGCATCAGCACCTGAAAGAGCAGGGGGACGTTTACTTGAATTGGGGAGTGGGATGGGGGCGATCGGTCTGGCAGCGGCTGCTGCGGGCTTCTCGGCAACCTTGAGTGATTATGATGATGAAATTCTTGATTTTGCCAGGGTCAGTGGGGCAGCATCGGGTCTTGAGAATGTGAATTATATCACCTTTGATTTACTGAAACCAGAGAACATCGGAACATTCGATGTAATCACCGCTGCTGAGATCCTCTTCAAGGAAGAATTAATTGACCCCGTACTCGCGGTATGCAAAGAGTTTTTGAGCGAAGATGGTACCGTTTATCTGGCACACGATGTCAGGCGAAAATGTTTGCCGATTTTCCTGGAGAAAGCCGAGGCTCATTTTCATATTGGTACCAAGAAGCAGACCATCAGAAAAAATGGTATTGTTTCAGATATATTGGTTAATCGACTTAAAAAGAAGTAAGCCGAAGGGGTTGGTGAACTGGTGGCTGTGTATCCTGTAAATATCGAAATGGCAGGTCGGCGATGTCTGGTCGTCGGGGGTGGAAAAGTTGCCGCTCGGAAACTGGTCGCACTGTTGGACGCGGGAGCGATTGTTGAGGTTGTCAGTCCCCGGATATGCAGTGGTATGGCCACGGTGGTTGAATCGCGTGGTGTTACATACCACCAGCGTATATATCGCCCGACCGATCTTACGGGACACTTTATGGTTTTCGCGGCAACGGACAACCCCGATGTACAGAAGCAGATACTCCAGGATGCAAAAAGGGCAGGGGTGTTGTTAAACTGTGCCGATATGCCTGAGGATTGTGATTTTCAATTGCCGGCACGTCTGAGTCACCACGACCTGTTGGTCACTATCTCAACCAGTGGTGCCAGCCCGGCATTTTCAACCAGAGTAAGAGATCTGATAAAAGAAGTGATTGGACCCGAATATGGTGCAGTCGTTATGTTGATGAAGCTTTTACGGAAAAAGATAATCGATCTCCAGGATAGTTCTGAACAGAATAAATCGCTTTTCTATCAGATCCTTGATTTAAACCTTGAATCCTTGATCCGCTCTGGACAGTGGCAGGAGATTGAAGAGAAGCTCCAGACGATATTACCCTACAATGTTGATATTTCTGAACTGGTGAACATAGTGAGATCTGAGTATCTGTTATCAACCTCCAATTTGCATCGCAGGTGAAAATCCCATGGTAAAGGAAATCAGCTTTCTGCTTTTTCAAATATTGCTGGTGGTTACCTGTTGTGGGTTTGCCGCCTATCTGATCAGTTTTATATCACCAAAGAAAGGGCTGAAAAATGTCGCCAGAACCCTGTTGTTTGTTTCATGGATCCTGCAAACCCTCTATATTGTAAGCAGATATTACCTGGCCGGTTACACACCGATTACCACTCACCATGAAGCGGTGTTTTTCTTCGCCTGGTCAATGACCACGGCCTATCTGAGTTTTCGGTGGAGACATACGGTTAAAAACTTCGGCATGTTTGTCAGTGGCCTGGTGCTGGTCCTGCTGCTGGTTGCTGCGTTTTCACCGAGGGAAATTATTCCGCTTGAGCCAGCCCTGCAGAGCGGTTGGCTGCCGATCCATGCCGGTTTTTCCCTGCTTGCCTATGCATTTCTAGGTTTGGCCTTCTGCGGGGGACTGATGTATCTGCTCCAGGAGCGTGAATTAAAAAGTAAACGCCTCGGCTACTTCTTTTCGCGCCTTCCTTCGCTCGAAGCGCTTGACCAACTGATGACCTATTGTCTTGCCCTTGGCTTCAGCTTTCTCTGTCTGGGGATGATTACCGGTATCATCTGGTCAAAACAGGCCTGGGGAACCTATTGGAGGTGGCAGCCCAAAGAGGTAATGACACTGATTATCTGGTTCGTCTACCTGATTCAAGTTCACCAGCGGTTTACCGTAGGCTGGCGTGGCAGAAGGGCAGCCATGATGGCCCTGGTAGGGTTTGGGATTGTGATTGTAACACTCTGGAGGGTTGTTGCCTGAGGGAGTGGCAAGGAAGAACCATGGCTGAAAAAACGATCTCATTACTGGGTGTCAATCATAAAACCACCCCGCTTGCCATTCGGGAAAAAATGGCACTCACGACCGGATATGAAGAACCACTTCGTGCCTTAGGTAAAATCCCCGCATGTCATGAACTTTACCTGCTCTCCACCTGTAACCGGGTTGAAGTACTCTACGTTTCTGAGCACGGAGCCGATCCACTGGAAGCGGTGGCCCAGTTCCTTTTTGGTGGTACCATTTCAGTTGAAGAAAGAGAACAGTATTTATATCGATACCATGATACTGATGCGGTAAAGCACCTGTTTGAGGTCGCCGCATCGCTCGACTCTATGGTTGTTGGCGAATCGCAAATTTTAGGCCAGATTAAAGAAGCCTACCGATACGCCACTGAAGTGGGCACGACCGGACCGATTCTCAACCGTTTGTTGCATAAGGCCTTTTCAGTGGCCAAACGAGTCCGCAGCGAGACCGGTATCGGTTCTTCAGCCGTCTCTATCAGCTACGCAGCCGTGCAGCTCGCGAAGAAGATTTTTGGCGAGCTCAATGAAAAACAGGTTCTGCTCATCGGTGCGGGAGAAATGGCAGAACTTGCCGCAGAGCATCTGGTAGGTCAAGGTGTGGGTGGTGTTGTCGTCGCCAATCGAACCTTATCCAGAGCGGTTGATCTGGCGAAGCGATTTAATGGCACATCGTGTGTCTTGGAAGAGGTTCTCAGCCAGCTTGAAGCGGTTGATATTATTATCTCTTCAACCGGATCTTCCGAACTACTCATTCGAAGCGAGGATGTGAAGCCGTTGATGCGGGCCCGGAAAAACAGGCCACTTTTCTTTATCGATATCGCCGTACCTCGTGATTTGGATCCCGAGCTGAACAAGATTGATGACGTTTTTCTTTATGATATTGACGATTTGAGTCAAGTCGTAGAGATGAACAAGGCCGAGCGTGAAAAAGAGGCGGTAAAAGCAAAACGGATCGTCGAGGAAGAATCGCTGAAATTTGCCAGATGGCAGCAGAATTTAACGATTACTCCGACCATTACCGCCATGAGAAGGAAAGCCGAGGATATTTGTCAGCAGGAACTGGAAAAAACCCTTTCCAGATTATCGGTTGATGAGCAGGATCGACAGAAGATCGAAAAGATGGCTCAGGCTATAGCCGCAAAACTGCTGCATGATCCGATGGTGTATCTGAAAACGGAATCCTGCAAGAACAATGACGATGCCAAAGTGGACATGATCCGCTCGATCTACGGATTAGGTAATGAAGATTCAGGCGGCAACTGATGAATTGCTTGAAAACGAGTGGTTTGGTGTCAGGCATTCGGGAGAAATACCGGAAATCGCGCTCCACTCAGCATTTTATTATCTCACCGAAGACCACTCCGGTCCGGGTCTGGTTTTATCTGAGTCACAATCCCAAACCCTGATTGACGCCGCTTATCTGCGCTTTCGGGAGATCGTTCTCAGAGATCTGCAACACATCAATCGAAACACGCGCAGCTACCGAGGAATCAAGCGCTCAATTGCCAACTGGCAGCGTTTTGAAACATTTTGTCACAGACAAGGTGTGGAATTGGGCGTATTCAGACATGAAGTGGCGGCGGCCCTGCTGGTGTTTCTGGCCGAAGAACTTGTTGATGTTGAACGGGGTCGACGATCTTCATCCATTAATTGCACGTTTGCAGAGCTGACCAGGTTTGCCAATGAGCTCGGTCTCGTGCGAGAAGATCTTCCGCAAAGCATTGAACCATTGTGTCGGGATTGAGCTGAATAAGCCGGGTTAATCCGTTTTAAAACACGGGCTTTTTGAATCACTCTTTGTCATATTTAGTTTCATAACAAACTCAAGAGGGAACGATGAACGGGGTTTCGGTCAGTAAATACGGTGGGGCGGAGTTGCTTGACTATGGGACGCTGGCGGATCCGTCAGTGGCTAACAACCAGGTGTTGATTGAGATGCGCGCAGCCAGTGTGAATTTTGCCGATATAAACGCCCGTAAAGGGGATTACCACCTTGGCAGATCATTGCCGTTTACTCCTGGTCTGGATCTTGCCGGTGTGGTGAGAGAAACGGGTAAAGAGGTAAAGAACATAAAACCTGGTGACCATGTCATTGCTTTTCCCGCAAGCGGCTCATATGCAGAGCTGGCAATCGCTTCACAATCACTTACCTT
The DNA here is from genome assembly GCA_004796425.1 of Desulfobulbaceae bacterium. Lineage (GTDB taxonomy): Bacteria > Desulfobacterota > Desulfobulbia > Desulfobulbales > Desulfocapsaceae > MADRE3. The sequence continues at coordinate 18,462 of QZLB01000173.1, forward strand.
CGTCATCCCGGAGCAGATTGATTTTCAACAGGCGGCAGCCGCTGCCTTGGTTGGCGGTACGGTGACGTATATGCTTAAGTATTTGGCGCAGATTACTCCTGAACAGCGCTTACTGATTCATGCTGCGGCAGGCGGAGTGGGGACGGCAGCCTTCCAGGTTGCACGCGCCTTGGGAATCAGCCAAATCTACGGTTCATCAAGCAGCCCATGGAAGCATCCGCAGATACAATCGTATGGAGTGCAGGCAATTGTTGATTATCGCGAACCCTCCTACCCTGAGATAATCATGGAAGTAAGCGAAAATAAAGGGGCCGATGTCATTTTGAATCCGCTCGGCGGCTCTACGGTGCAGACTGATTTACAATGTCTGGCACCGTTTGGCAGGCTCGTACTGTTTGGTGAGCTGAGCAAGGAGTCGACCAGCCTACCTCCAGCGGGACTTTACACAACCAATAAGACAATTATCGGGGCAAGCTTTGGTCACCTGCGGAAAAACCAACCCGATGAGGCGGCCATGGTCATACAGGATGTGATCGAAATGCTTGCTGATGGCAGACTCAAGATGAGCATCGACCGCTCTCTGCCATTATCTGAGGCAGCTCGTGCTCATCAGCTGCTGGAAGACCAAGGTGCGGTTGGTAAGATCGTCCTGGTTCCCGATCAATTTTTGGAGCGCGAATCAGAGATTTCCTGATTGTTCGGTTTGGGATCGGGGATAACGGTTTTCACGGGGCGGGGTATTTCTTTTCGTTCTGTTCAAGTTTGTCAAAGGCTGCGGCGACCGGATCGATGCTAAAGTGTTGACCAAGCATGGTCAGGTAAATCATGACATCACCAATCTCTTCTTTGAGATGCTGCAACTCTGCCCCTTTGAGATCCTTGGATTCATCCTGCGTCAGCCACTGAAATATCTCCAGAAGTTCAGAACATTCAACGCTGAGGGCCATGGCCAGATTTTTAGGTGAGTGGTACTGCTGCCAATCTCGCTGTGAGGCAAAATCGATCAGTGCTTCGACTAATTTTTTCGGCTGGTGGGTCTTTGTCATGGTATTTGTCTTGTGGTTTTGGTATGACATTCGTTTTAGCTTCGGGAATCTGGTGCCCGATTCGGGGCCAACGACAATCTTATCTAAACAATATGTTCATGAAAAACAGCAAATATCTTTATGTATGGGTTATCCAGATCCTTTTGATTCTGGGACTCAATACGCTTGGTCTCACACAATCCCTTGAGGAGACTGATGAGAAACGCAATAAACTAATCGGCTATATGCTCAGTAAGCAGTTGCCATCACTTCATTTCAGTGACAAAGCGGTTGATAACGAATTGTCTCAGGCAGCGTTTGATCTCTATTTAAGGCAACTTGATTTCCAGAAACGATTTCTGTTGCAAAATGATGTCGAACAGCTCAACGCATATGCAGAACTTATTGATGACAATCTTTCCCGTGGCACCATCATCCTGCCAAAGAGTGGGTACGATATTCTCGGTGCCCGGATCAGTCAGGCTGAAAGAATAGTCAAAGAACTGTTGCTGGAACCGATTGATCCGAAATTTTACGAAACCATGGAGAATGACCCGGAGAAATTGGCTTATGCGCCAGATGAGGAGGCCCTGCGTGAGCGGTGGCGAATGATTATCAAGGCGCAAGTGATTAATCGCTACCTGGATCTTGAAGAGGAGCAGATCCAGGAAGGGAAAATCGAACAGGCAGCAGGCAGTTCTGAATATCAGGAGGATCTCTGGGAAGAGGCGTTGAAGCGGGTGGAGAAACGTTTCACTGAATTTTTTGACCGGTTGGATCAGGAGACCCTCCAGGATCATTATGATCGGTATTTCAATGCGGTCGCCCGTGCTTTTGATCCCCATACCAACTATATGGCACCCTCCCGAAAGGAGGATTTTGATATCCAGATGCGTGGTTCGCTGGAAGGTATTGGGGCCTTACTACGTGAGGAGGACGGATTTATCAAAGTGGTCCGGATTATTCCCGGTAGCGCCTCGGCACGACAGGGACGACTTGAGGCCGAAGATATCATCCTGGCAGTTGGTGAAAGTGATGACGAACCCGTTGAAGTTACAGACATGCGATTACGGGATGCGGTGCGTCTGATCAGGGGCCCCAAAGGTACTGAAGTTCGATTGACGGTTCGAAAACCCGATGGCAGAAAGGAGATTATTCCCATCGTTCGGGATGTAGTTCAAATCGAAGAAGCATTTGTAAAGCAGGCTGTTCTAGAGGCTGGTGGCAAACAGTTCGGTTATATTCTGGTTCCCAGCTTCTATCGAGATTTTGAAAAAACCAGAAATGGTGGTCAGGGCAGAAACTCAACTGATGACACCCGGACAGCCATTGTGGATCTTCAGGCCAAAGGGGTTGAGGGAATTATTCTTGATCTTCGCAATAACGGTGGCGGTTCGCTAGTTGATGCTGTTGATATTGCCGGTCTGTTCATTGAGCAGGGCCCGGTGGTTCAGGTAAAGAACAGCTATGGGATGAAACGTGTCCTGGAAGATACCGATTACTCAACTGTTTACGATGGTCCACTGGTGGTTTTGGTCAACCAGTTTTCCGCCTCTGCCTCGGAAATCGTCGCCGCGGCTATGCAGGATTATCGACGGGCGGTGGTTGTCGGTGGGAAACACACCCATGGCAAAGGAACAGTCCAGACCATTATTGATCTCAATGAAAATGTGCCGCTTCTGCATCTTCGAAGATATGAGGATCTGGGCGCGTTAAAGGCAACAATCCAGAAATTTTATCGAATCGATGGTGGGTCAACGCAGTATCGTGGAGTAGAACCGGACATTGTTTTGCCAAGCCTGTTCCAGCATCTCAAATCTGGCGAGCAATACCTTGACTACTCACTGCCCTGGGATCAGGATGATCCGGCAGATTACGAGGCTTATTGGGACAAACTGCCTCAGCTTGATCGGATTATTGCCAGAAGTTTAGAGCGATCTGAGGTTTCAGAAGGTCTTAACTTGATCAGAGAGGAGGCGAAACGAGCCTCTGAGCGAAGCGATCAGACTGTCATTCCGATTGATCTGGCCTCCATACGGGCTACCCGTGCCGAAGAGGAGGCAGCACGGGAGAGAGTTGGCGCACACTATAATGTGCTGGAAAACGACGGTGACGCTGACCAGGAAGTACTGGAAGATTCGGCCGGAGATGAATCTTCCGATGAAAGCGACTGGCTGGAAGACCTGCTGAAAGATCCGTATGTGATTGAAGCCGAAAATATCATCAATGATTTGGTGACGTTCAGTAAGGAGCAATGAGGAAGCGTTAATTGCTAAAGAGAAACGCACCAGCCTTTCCGAGACAAAATAGTCTTGAAAAAGAGACACAAAAGTGATAGAAATCTCTCCTTGTGAATGGTCATTCATTCATAATGGCTACATTCTTGGGAGAGTAGAGTAATAACAGCATTTTAGAGGACAGGGTACGTAACAATGGAGCTTGCAGAAGCGCTTCATAACAACCGATACAAGATCGTAGACCGGTGGATTGAATACACACTTTCCACCTATGAATCTTCGAATTTCTTTAAACAGGAAAAAGATCCTTTTTCGAACCCGATCGGCGGAGTCGTCCGTTCATCGTTGAAAGCGCTTTTTCCACTCTTGACCCAAAGTGATAGTTCCGAGCAGATAAAAGAACAGTTATCTCATCTCATGCATCTTCGCTCGGTACAGCAATTCACGCCATCCCAGGCAGTTGCCCCCATAAACGCAGTCAAACATATTACCAGAGAGATCCTGGCCAAAGATAAAGAGAATGCGCCTCTGGTTAATGAATTATATGATTTTGAATTTGCAGTTGATCTGGCAGTACTTGCAGCATTCGATCTATACATGGAATGTCGGGAGAAGATTTACCGTGTTCGAATCGACGAAATTAGATCGGGCAGCAACATCCTTACAGACAGCGCCTGTCCTTCCAAGGCGTTGAGCGATATACAGGAATTAAGAGTAGAGAGTAAGTAACTGGTTATTCGATCTGCAGCCTGCCTCAGACTGCAGATGGGATAGTCAAAACAAGTTCAATTTGAAGCGAGGTTAGAAATGAAGTACGCCTTCTCATTCCTGGCAGTCATTGCCCTGATTTTGATTGCCTGGCTCGGATCCCAGATACCTGGTATGCAATACTTCTTTGGTGTTGCGATACCGTATCTGGCTCTCTTGGTCTTTCTGGGTTTCTTTGTTTACAGAGTTGTCCATTGGGCCAAATCACCGGTACCATTCTCTATCCAGACGACATGCGGGCAAGGTAAATCGTTGGATTTCATCAAGCAGAACAAGCTTGAGGCTCCCGATACCACCGCAGAAGTTGTCGCGAGGATGGCCCTTGAAATTCTCACCTTCAGGTCATTGTTCCGGAATACCAAAGCGGACATCTATGACGGACCGAAACTCACCTATGAATCATCAAAATGGCTCTGGCTGTTCGCCCTGATTTTTCATTATTCGTTTCTGGTCATCGTGATCCGTCATTTGAGATTGTTCCTTAACCCGGTACCTGAATGGCTGGCATTCCTGGACTGGGCAGACTCCATGTTCGAGATTGGTACTCCCGCACTGTACTTGACTGATGCCGGACTGCTGATCGGGGTTCTGTTCCTTTTCTCCCGGCGTATTGCCAGTGCCAAGGTCCGCTACATCTCGCTGGTCAATGACTACTTTCCGCTGGTCCTGATTTTCGCCATTGGCGTCACCGGGGTTTTGATGCGGATGTTTCTGCGAGACGGTATTGATATCGTTTCCATCAAGC
>QZLB01000192.1 GCA_004796425.1 Desulfobulbaceae bacterium
GATCAACCCATAACTCTATCGTGTCAATCTGAGTGGCTTCTGACGGGGGAAGCAGTGAAACAGCGGCTGCTGCGCCAAGGGCAATAGCGACAGGTTCGGTGCAGCCCAGGGCCGGGGTAACTTCCATTTGCAGGATATCTTTGACCGTGAATGACATAATCAGCTCCAGGGTGATTGGTGGTTTTACACCAGTTAGGCCTTGACCAGAATTGCTTCAATTTCAACCGCAGCATCAAGCGGTAGAGCCGATACCTCAATCGTCGCCCTGGCCGGTGGAGGCGCCGAGAAATATGAACCGTATACCTCATTTACTGCTTTGAAATCAGACATGTTTTTTAGATAAATGGTGGTTTTTACCACTGCTTCCAAACTAAGGTCTGCAGCCTCTGCGATAGCGGAGAGATTTTTCATAATCCGGTGTGTCTGGTCACTGATCGATCCCTCGATCAGTGAGCCGGTCGCTGGGTCAATCGCAATCTGACCTGAGACGAATACAAGATTAGCCGCCACAATAGCCTGCGCGTATGGGCCAATTGCCGCAGGTGCTTTGGTCGTTGAAATCGCTGATTTGGTCATGGAACCGCTCCTCTGGTTAAAGATGGTTCATACGCTGCTGCGCATGTATTCTTTTGAGATAATTGTAAATGGTAAATTTTGATACACCAATCAGTAGGGCAATTTGTTCTACGGCACCTTTGAATTCAAGGGCTCCGTTCTTTTCCATTATTGCCACCAGCTCGATTTTTTCACTGGTATTCATTGTGGCCGGCTGTTTCCCCAATTCGAACACCGCCTGCTCAAACAATGCCGTAATGGTTTCATTGGTGGTTCGGGAAAACGTTTCCTGCGCATGGTTATTGCCGGGCTGGGAGTCATTGGTAAGGAAGGCGGATAATAATTGCGCGGCGTTAAAAAAATCGGTCGTATCTACATTGATACAAAGAGCAAAAATCGGGATATTTTTATGGTTTCTGATGAAAATGGTTGAGGATTTCAAACTCCTGCCATCTCCAGAGACTGTCTGGTAATTGATCAGGTCCTCAGGGGAACCAACACCGTTTTTTAACGTTTTTACCAGCAGGTCAGTTGCCGGGGCACCAATGGACCGACCGGTTACCGAGCCATTTATGTATACCAGGGAACAATGCAGATCCTCGAGGTCGTGAATGCATACTTCGAAGTTTTTCCCCAGCATTGTTACAAGTCCATCGCCGATTTGACTCAGTGAGCGCATGAGTTGTTCTTTTTCGTGAACCATAAGTCGCATTCCAAACAAAATTATTTGTGTATATGTTCATTATAGGGTGGTGGGCGCTCTTGTCAATCAAAAATTTGTTGAAGTGCTACAAAATTTGTTTAGACAAATTTGTTGTACATTCCTTGCATTCCTCAATGCTTTTGTCCGATAATAAATAAAGGCAATGATTTAATCCTAAACTCAAATGGTGGAGGAAATCATGGCACCATCCAAAAAGAACTCCCTTCATGAACATATTACCGCCGTCAAAAAGCAGGAGCGGTGTTTTGAGAACGCCTTCCAATCGGTTTCACGGATGATTCTTGATCAGCAGATCGAAAAGGTCATTGTGAACGGTAAGAGCACCTTTGATTATCGAATTTTCCGTGAAGGCTCAAAACACATCGTGGGGATGTATGATGAAATCAATTCCTTCGTGTCCTTCGTCAAAGATGCCTCACAGGGAGGATCCTCAAAAGAAATGGCGTTTGTTCTGGTCGGGGAACCGGGCAATGGGAAGACCTTTCTGGTCGAGTACCTTTGCGGTATGTATCGGAAATTTCTTTCGGAACCGAAAAATCGCCGCTATACATTTCGCTTCAAAGGGCTGAAGCAGCTGGGAAGTTACGGTAATATTGATATGGTTGAATCCCAGACCTATGAGGATCCAATGGTACTGGCGATGAACCTGATGGACACTCCGGAGGAATCTCGAAAATACCTGACCAGAAGATATCGGCTCCCTGATAAAACAGCTGAGCTCTGGTGGGAGGACTATCGACCGCTCGGAGCCTGTTCGGCCTATATCTGGAATGATATCCGGGAATTTACCGGCGGCAAGCTCGATGAGATGTTGAAGTTTATCGAAATTGCTCCCGTACCGCTCACTGAAAGCCTCGGAACGGTAACCGGCAAATATCCGGCCAAAGATAAAATTACCTCATCTGCCGTCGATCTTCTCGGAGAGGAATCAATCCAGCGACTGCTCCACATTACCGATACCAATAACCCATATCGCTTTGATTTACGCAGGGGAGCTTTGGCGCGAGTGGCGGGGGGAGGTATCCATTTCAGCGATGAGATTTACAAAAACAAAAAAGATCTGGTGCAGGTCTACCTGGGTATCATCCAAAACCGAATGATCGAGATTGACGGTTATAAATGGCCGATTGATACCCTGATTGTAGCAACCAGTAATAATGCGGAGTTCAATCGGTTTATGGCAGAAAAAGAGGAGGCGCCGATCATTGATCGTTGTCGAATCTGTTATGTGTCCCACAATACCGACTACCGACTGCAGGAAGCATTAACCTCCTATGCAATCGGTCATGAAACTAAAACAACCCTGACCGGTGAAGATCTGCACCAGGATCCGAACCTGAATTATGCAGCTTCCGTTGGGGTGGCACTCACCCGACTGCCTCGCTCAGAAAAATTGACACCGATTGAAACGATGAAACTGGCGGCCGGAGAAATTGCCGGTGAAAAATCGATCAAGACCCTGTCCGAGGTCATCGACACGTTCAATCAGGAGACCGATGTCACCAAACGGTTTGGCCAGAAAGGACTTGGCCAGAGAAACCTGGGTAGAGCAATGCAATTAATGCTTGAAAGCTCTGAGACCAACGAGGGACAATGCATGTTCGCGTATGATGTGTTCAAAGCGTTCGAGCGGGTGATTCTCGATTATGTTCCCGAGACCACCGATCGGGCAAAGTTTCTTGATGATCTGAAGACGGCCAAAGGTTTGTACCGGGAACGGATTATGACAGAAATGTTCAACGCCTATATGGATGAACCGCTGGCTATCAGGAAGGATGTCTTCAGTTATGTCAATATGATCATTGGCATTGATGCCGAAAATCTTGGGCCCGATAAAATGTGGAAGTATAAAAATCCACAGACCGGTGA
>QZLB01000085.1 GCA_004796425.1 Desulfobulbaceae bacterium
AAAACATCAAAGGCTGCGGGGAGACTCTCAACGCTTTTCAGGAAAAAACAGGTCGATAAACTGTATTGCGCATTGAGTGGGCTCCGAGAGGATCGTTTCAATGAGGATGATTCATGGCAGGAAGTTCGGGTTTTTTTGCAGAGGATCAAGGATAAAACCGTAGTGTGCGGACCCGAATCATCCGGGGCACAAGAGTCTATACTCGTCCAGAAAACTGTGCAATACGATAAACACCTGGTGCATATCATCAAGCTGATCACAGGGAGAAAGCACCAAATCCGGGCACAATTATCTGCGCTTGGTCAGCCGATCTTAGGAGATGTAAAGTATGGGGGAAAAAGCCTTGATCCAGCAGAAGGCATCAGGCTTCACGCCTTCTGCTGTGGTTTTCGTCATCCGGTCAGAGATGAACGGATCGTTATTTTCTCTGCTCCTCCTGATACGTTCTTTGACGGGATGAGCGTTGAGGAACAGAACAGGCTTCTGGAGATTTTACAGACCGAATGCAATGAAAAAAGGTCGGACCAGTAGTTCTACCGGGTATGGGTATCGTCTGAAATCTCCATCAGGACCTTGAAAATAAGTGTTTCGAAATCCTGGCCGATTGCTCGGTCGCCGTCATGGTACAAGGCTATTTTTTTGAAGAAGGAATGAGAGGTTTTCAGATATTCTCTCGGCCATTCACTGGTAAACGAGCGCAGGCTCTCTCCTCCAGGGACCAGATCGTGTGAACCTGAAGTTCGTCGTCCATGGGCCCAATTTATGGTGTATTGGTAATAGAGCAGGGCACGATTTATCAATACAAACATCAGGGAAATGTTTTGGGCTGGCCCGATGCGCAGGGTGGAGCCGGAAAGTCTCAGTCTCATCAGCGCTGGCATTTTCTTCACTTTTTTTCTCCCGACAATTGAACCAAGTGCTCCGGTTACCGTACCTGCCAGGGTGAATAAGCCAAGACTGTGGCCAAGTGCACCAATATCAATTCCTGCACCAAGCGCAGCGCCACCCAGCGCTCCGATGAGAACCAGCTGGGTTTGGGTGAGGCCGAGCAGCCGCCAGGTTTTTTCAGCCAGCAGGTCTTCTTTTAAAACCGTGTAATCGGGGAGCTGGTAGTCGAAAATATTGTGTTTGAAAAGTGCTCTGATCTGTTGGTGAGCCTGGTGTTCATCTTTCCTGATACGGCTCGAGTACTGCTCGAATAGCCTTTGTTCGTATGCGCTGCTGTCCTCATGGGGGTCGATTGTTTTGGCTATGCTCAGGTTTAAGATAGAAGAGAGCATCTGGGCAATAATTCGGGCGCAGTTGCTGGTGCGTGCGTGCCAGTCTTTCTGAAAGGCGGCAATAATCTGTGTAAGCAATGGTTGCCAGTCCTGATCAATTGCCTTGAGCGCCTCCAAAAGCTCGATGCGCTCACGATAGTTTGCCCGGTGGGCATTGAATAGTCTGCTGGCGTTAAAATGGATTCTGAACTCGTCCTTCCAGTCTTCAAGATAGTGGTCCTGGTCCTCTTTACAGTTCAAAATAGCCATCCGCGGTCTGCCGGTAAGTCTGAGGATTTCCATTTCAGCACGGTCAACCTTTTGTACCGGTCGGGCACCATCTGCGACATAAATAATACCGGCCCCTCGTTCAACCGGACCCAGTAATTCATGATCATGGCGCAAATGATCATGCTGGGCTGTGTAGGCGCGGATTTTGCTTAACTTCTGCTCACCTGTTCCCTGGTATGAGGAGAGTTCATTAAGGATCTCGGTGGGGTGTTGAAATCCCGGTGTATCGGTGAGTCGGAGGACCTCCCTGCCATCAATGCTTACTGGAAAAGTCCGACATTGGGTGGTTTCTCCCGGTATTGAACTTATCCTAACCGAATCATCCTCGGCAAGGGTTGAGAGTACCGAGGACTTCCCCTCATTGGGATGACCGAGAATGGCAATTTCAGGGATCACTGGTTTCCCCCTTATAAGCCGGCAATTCAAGGACAACGATATACGGGTCGCCAATTGAGGAAATACGATCGACCCAGATGGTTTTATCCTGCACCGACACGTCTGACCAGCCGCTATGGTATGCCGGTTTTCCGATCAGCCCTATATGGATCACTCCTTTCATACCAATTTTCTGTCTCATTCCCTCAAGCATCGTCAGGGTTTCTCCGATGGGTGGCATCCAGGACTCCAACATCAAAAAGATCGCGGGATTTTGAACAGGTTGTCCTGAATGGAAAGAAGCAAATATTTCATCCGTCAATGGCTGGAGGAGAATGTGTGGCCCTGACACCACCGAAAATCCGATAGTGCTCAGGTAGTGCTCATAATCAAAGCGTTGCAAACGTGCATGAATATCTTCGGAAACAAAAAGCAGTACCGAGTCTCTTTTTGATGAAAGGTTTTCATCCACTGCTCGATGTTCCGTATCATCTGATTCCCTGGCAG
>QZLB01000087.1 GCA_004796425.1 Desulfobulbaceae bacterium
TTATCTTCAATACGAAATACCAATCGTTTTGTGTAAATGGTTAGTCTCTACCAATTGCTTTAACATAAAGTCTGCGGTATCTGCGCGTGAAATTTTGAACGTTACCCGTTTCTTATCAAAAAGCTCACCCTGCTGATAACGACCGACATACTCTCCGTCCGTTAAGGCTGTAGGTCGAACAATGATCCAATCCAGTAGGCTCTCTTTAACTTTTTCTTCCTGTACTTCATGATCGGCAAAAGCGCGTTTTAAAAACAAAGGCACAATCAGATATTTCATGAGAAATGGTAGTGCGCTTCTTGTTTTGCCAACGCCATAAGTCGATTGGCAGATAAAGCGCTTCACTCCCGTTTCCTCCATTGCTTTGATAATCTTCTCGGTTCCGTTCGCCCTGACACTTGTTTTGTCCTGAGGTGGCATACCCAATGTACATATCACTGCATCCTGCCCCTGGATAGCACGTTTCACTGAATCATAATCGCGCACATCTCCTTTCATTACTTGCAAGTTTTCGTGTTTTTGATTGAGTTTTTGTGGGCTCCGGACAAATGCAGTAACCTCATGCCCCTGTTCAAGTGCCTGTTGGACAACCTGCCGACCGGTTTTTCCTGTTGCTCCAAAAATTATCATTTTCATTTTCATTCTCCCTGGGTATTTGTTATCTGATACTTGATAAACCTTGTGTCCATTATATTTACCATTCCCAAGAGTGTAAATGACAATAAGTCCAATATTGATGATCAATCGTCCAAAATTTATGGATTTACGGCACAACCTCGATCCAGTATAATGATCAATATGAGCAATTCGATAACCGACAATCCGGATATGCCTTGGAAGTCTACCGATCCGCTTGGTGAAGCATTACATTTCCTGCACATGAGTGGTGTTTTCTATACCCGCTCTGAGTTCACCGCCCCATGGGGATTGGCATTACCAGCGTTCCCCGGTTGCCTCATGTTCCACGTGGTGACTTCAGGACAATGCTGGCTTGAGGTAGGTGAGGACAACGCACCTCATTTACTGCAAACGGGAGACCTGGTTCTTGTTCCCCATGGTGAAGGCCACCAGCTTTTAAGTAAACCTGGCACTGAAGCTGCGAAACTTTTTGATCTACCTCGTAAACAGGTCAGTGATCGATATGAAATTCTGCAACATGGTCAAGGAGGGGACATCACAAATCTGTTATGCGGCACGGTTCGATTTGATCATCCAGCCGCAAAAGAGCTTATCGGGTTATTGCCAAATCTCATCCGCGTAAAAACGTGGCAATCAACCCACATGGAATGGATTCAAAGTACCTTGAGATTAATGATTTCAGAAGCCAAGGAATTACAACCCGGAGGCGAGACCATCATTACCCGTTTGGCTGATATTTTAGTAATTCAAACCATTAGATCCTGGATGGCAGAAGATCCTCAGGCTCAAAAAGGATGGCTCGGTGCACTGCAGGATAAGCAGATTGGGTACGCTATCCTGCTCATTCAGCGTGAACCAGCCCGTACCTGGACCGTGGCGACTCTGGCAGAGGAAGTGGCAATGTCGCGCTCAGCATTTGCTGCACGTTTCAAGGAACTGGTCGGAGAATCGCCAATGCAGTATATTACTCGCTGGAGAATGAACCAGGCTATCGCCTGGCTCAAGCATGAAAACCTTTCTGTAAGTGAGCTTGCGCCGCGTCTCAGTTACCAGTCGGAAGCTGCTTTCAGTCGTGCATTTAAACGATTTTTCGGAGTATCGCCTGGTGCGGTTCGCAGGGATTCTGACCTTGTGCACCTATAGCGCTGCTAGCTGGAGTTCCACCTTTAATATTATGGAATCCAATTATGAAAGTAATTGTTTATGACACCTATGGCTTACCCGATGTTCTCAGGCTTGAGGATATCCCTGAGCCGAGCCCTGGCGATGATGAAGTGCTTGTAAAAATCTATGCTGTCTCAATCAACTCCTGGGATTGGGACATGCTGACCGGAAGACCGCTGGAATACCGCATGCTCAGTGGGTTGGTAAAACCAAAAAGCAATTTGCTGCACGGGTGCGATATCACCGGAGAGGTTAAGGCTGTCGGCAAAAATGTACGAGAGCTAAAGATCGGAGATGAGGTTTTCGGGGACCTCTCTGAAGGTGGTTGGGGAGCGTTTGCCGAATATCGATGTGTGCGCGAAAACGAAGTTATTAAAAAACCAGCAAACATCAGTTTTCAGCAGGCGGCTTGCCTCCCCCATGGCGGTAATCTTGCGGTTCAAGGCCTCATTGATTTCGGCAGGATTTCCTCAGGGCAGAACGTACTGATTAATGGTGGAGGGGGTAGCACCGGTACCCTGGCCATTCAGATCGCCAAATCATTTAATACCCAGGTAACCGCTGTTGATCACACGGTGAAATTAGACTTTATGCGCACCCTTGGTGCAGACCAGGTTATTGACTATACCAAAGAAGATTTCACTCAAAACACAAATCAATATGATCTCATTTTTGATGTAAAAACTGATCGATCAGTCTTTGCGTATAAGCGTGCCCTGAAGCAGGACGGTATCTATGTCTCCGTTGGCGGGAAAACCTCTCGCATCCTCCAACTGGTTACAATCGGTAAACTATTGAAAAACTGCCAAATGCACATGGTCGGCTATAAGGCAAATAAAGATCTGAACTATCTCATTGAGCTTTTTGAGGCGAACAAACTAAAACCGGTTATTGATAAATCTTTTCCGCTCGAAGAAACAGCCCAGGCGTTCCAATATTTTGGAGAAGGTCAATTCAAAGGAAAGGTGGTCGTTACGATGGGGTAGATCCAGACACAGATCCGCCGCTATTGGTCAGATCCCAGGGACTGATAATACTTTTTTGCCATCTTCTGGTGGATTACTTTGGTTGCACTATTCAGCCACGTACCATAATAATCAATAAACGTGTTATCCCGGTAACGCTTCACTATTTCATTCACCTGTTCTATGATCTGCCGCCCCTCTGGCGAGTCTGAACAGCCAACATAACCAATGGTGAACTCAACACTACTCTCTTTAATCGGGTAATAGATGTAATCTCCAGCCTGGTTGTTAGATTCCAGAAAATATTCCGCTTCGATCGGATACCCCAGTAGACTGTCGATTCTGCCTTCCTGCATCATGGCCATCAAACCCTTGAAGACATCAATCCCCGGGCGAACCACCAGATTCCTCTGACCGCCAAATTCCCCCAGAATCTCATCAATGCCACCGGAGTACTTTCGGCCACTGGAGATCCCAAGGGTAGTCTTTTTATCCTGTAAAAGTGAACGAATTGAGATTATCCCATCCTCATCGATATGAGGGCTCAATTTCTCCTGATTCTTTTTCGAGCTGATCACCCCATTAGGCAATACGATCATGGCTGGGCCGGAAAAAGCGATGAATTTTTCTCTTTCTTTTGTTTTGTACAAAGAAGGACAGCAAACAACATCGCTGCTGTTCTTGAGCTCTGCCATAATTCTCTTAAAATTCGCCTCAGCAAATACATGCTGATAACCATCAAGCTGTTCAACGATCTGATTCATCGCTTTGTCAAAAAAACCGGTATCAGCCCGAGGACCATCGGGAATGGTCACGGGAGGAAAGTCTGCCCGATACCAGGTAATCTTCGTACCACGCTCAGCACCAAACAATGACTCAATACTAACAAGAGAAAGCAGAAACACACAAAGTAACAGGAAAACAGACGGCTTCATCCGATACCTGGCCATGGTAGTATCCTTAAATGGTTTGATCAGTTTGCTTAGTGGGTTGAATTTACTGCCCGATATTCAAATTAAAGCATAATAGCGGAGATTTGTCACATTTTAGATCAAGTTGGCTCATCCCCTCTAACCTACAAAAAATTTAATCCGAACACTCTGCTAATGTTTTTGAAATATAGATCTCAGCATTACTCAAATATCATTGGGAGATTACCGTTATGAGAAAAATACTATTTATCTGTGAACACAACTCTGCACGAAGCCAGATGGCAGAGGCTTTTCTTAAGCATCTTTCAAAGGGTAAATTGGAAGCTGAAAGCGCCGGACTCGAACCCGGGACGATTAATCCCATCGTCGTCGAGGTGATGAAAGAGGTGGACATTGATCTTTCTGGAAATACCACTCAAAGCGTATTTGACCTTTTTAAAAGCGGCAAGCAATATGATGCGGTCGTCACCGTATGTACACCTGAAGTAAGCGAAAAATGCCCCATTTTCCCCGGCAAGGTTCTCCGTCTCAACTGGCCTTTTAATGACCCCTCGACCGCGCAAGGATCCGAAAGTGAAAAATTAGAGTATGTGCGAGGAATCCGTGATCAGATCAAAGATCAGGTCCAATCGTTTGTAGACGATTTTGAGGATAGAGGCATTAAGGTATTCATGGATGAGGATGACTAACACCCTGACAAACCGGGGTCTGACCCCGGTTTGCAGTGACCGAAATCGATAATTGTAGTCTCTGAAACAATTCTATCTGTACATTCTATAATCACCCTGACATAATCTCACAGAAGGGTGAACCATCGGCATGGGTTATAATCATTATCCCAGATGATTTTTAACCGACTCTTTTTAACACCCCTTACATCAGGAATATTAATTTGAAATATTTACCTTTAATTGGTGTTTTCTTGTGGGTCAGTTTTTTTGGCGGGATTCTCTTCCAACCCGGTGTTTTCCTTCAAGCAGCGGTCAAATATCCAGCCACTTTATTCCTGGCAATTATATTGACTGTAAGTTTCTGGGAACTTCAGGCACTGGGGAAAAAACTGTTTGCCTTGCTTATGGTTGGGATGCTCTTTCTTTACTTTGCAGCAACGACCTATTGTCTTGCACAAACCTTTTCTGCAATCGATAAAATATCAGATTACCACGGTGGCAGGGTTTCGCCTGCACTGATCGAGTTGCTCACCTCAATTGATCGTAACAATAAAAGAACGCTGACCGATAAACTCTTTTATGGACACCAGGGAGTACCACTTCCTTTTTTAGCGGTTGAACAAGAAATAGCACGCTCATCAGCAGACAAAAAAACAAAGGTGACCTTATCTCACATAATGAGCAGATCGACGCAAATATTATCAGCAAAAAGAGAAGTCACCCATCAAATATATATTATGTTTTTCTTGCTGCTGCTGGGTATCATAACGTTTTCAGCCCTTATCATTTATCTTATTCTCTACGATAAACAAAACGTAGCAAGCGACGCTTGATTTGAATAATAGCTGATCGTAGTCGAAACGACACAAGCTATAACAATTCCTTCAATTGATTGCTTAAATTATTTCTCAGAGGAAAAATGAAAATTCAATTACTTCTTTCACTCGCTATCACTTTTTTACTCATCCTATTAACTTCTTGCGTATCTCCAATACCTCCGGAAATGAGTCAACCATATGTCGATAAACACAGTGGAAAGAGTCTCAATACGCTCATCGAAGAGTTGAGAGATAATTATGAGGGGGTATGTTTGGCCGATGGTCTGTTAGGCAGCCGCTGCTTATCTCGAGTTCTACAAGTAAATGATGCGAGTATACACTTAGATTTTATGAGGGATAGAGAGACGATTCGTTACAATGAGCGGGTAACGTTTAATAAAAATATTGAGGGGATCTTTTTGATTCATGCCCCGGATGGCACCAGTATTTATGGCAAAAACGAAGACCAGATGTTTGATATTTTTGGCTATCTTACGGCAATCTATAATGCAAAAAAGGAAAATAGAAAACGCCCCGTAGCATCCACGTATGCTGCTACACCACAAACCGCCCCCCCACCGCAGAGGTCTGAACCAATAAAAATGGCAAAAGGAATGCCAGGGAAATATCACGCGCTCTTGATTGCGAATAGCAAATATAAAAATCTGCCGAATCTTGAGACACCCCAAAGAGATGTCAACGTTTTGGGGAAGCTTTTGTCGGATAAATACGGATTCAATGTCACCACTTTAATCGATGCAGATAGAGACAGTGTGATTACGGCGCTTTTTGATTATAGAACGATGCTGCAGGGTCGGGACAAACTTCTTGTTTTCTATGCCGGTCACGGCTGGCTTGATGAAGCTGCTGATGAGGGATACTGGCTCCCTGTTGAGGCAGATGGTCAAAATCCAGCTCATTGGATTTCAAATTCTTCAATCACTTCTGCCTTAAAAGCCCTCCGGGCTGATCACGTCATTGTGATCTCAGATAGCTGCTTCTCAGGGAAGCTGACAAGAGGCCTCAGGCTGAATGCAACCGTAGGTTCTGCGATCGACACTATTATTGCAAAAAGAGCCCGGGTGGTCATCTCATCAGGTGGTTTGGAGCCGGTGCTCGACTCTGGTGGGGAGGGTGGTCACTCCATATTTGCTTCTGCTCTACTCGACACGCTCTCTTCCTCTGACGATATAATTGATACCTTCACCCTCTTTAGCCAGATTCGCTCAAAAGTATCCTGGAATGCTGATCAAGTTCCTGAAATTGGCATCATTCACAAAGCCGGCCATGAAGGAGGAGATTTCTTCTTCATTCCCAAATAGAAGGACTAGACGATTGTATCCCCTTAAGATTCATCCATTTTCAACGTGATGATTCCTTTTTCATGATAGCTTCGGCTGGTGTCTAAAGGTGCCAAATCAAAGGTGTTGAGCACTACGCGCCGCAACCACAGTACGACATTGTATCAACTTGATATATCTTGTTTTTTCTGCAGCTACTCGATATGTTTTTATACTTCCTAACAAAGATAACCGCACCCGCTCTCACAATCATTGGTAGAGTGCAATGGACGAGACTACACAGAATTAGGAGAAATAATGGGTATTAACAGAAGAGAATTTCTTGGCAAAACAGTTATTGGCATCAGCACCTTGTACCTTGTACCTGAAATGGTTTGGGCCTCTGATGTATGCACCGTCATGCATCCCTTTATGCCGCCGGACAAATCCTTTTCTGGCAGTTGCCACAATTGCGGTATGGGATGGCCCATGTGGGCGAGAACTTTTCACACGTTCAAAATGGGTGGTCAGGAAATGCAGGTATGCTCACTCCACTGCCTCGCGGAGACGACGATTAATTCCGGTGTGGAGCCAGAGCAGGTTAAGGTTGCTGTCTATCTAGAGCCGAAGAAGATGATCCCTGCAGCTTCCGCCTTCTATGTGGTAGGCTCAAGTGCCCAGGGCACCATGACAATGACCAGCAAGATCGCCTTTAGTGATGAAGCAAAGGCCCAGGCTTTTGCCAAACAGTGCGGTGGCCAGGTCATACGTTTTGAAGAGGCCCTGGCTGTGGCCAAAGGCAGCGTTTTAAAAGAAAATGTCAAGATTGCTCGAAACAGGATCAAGAAGGGCAAGATCGTCGAGCCGGTGGACAACAAGGATATCTGCCCCGTCTGTGATATGTATCCGGCCAGATACCCTGATCACAAGTGCCAACTGCAGACAAGTGACGGCCGGGTCATTCATTTCTGCTCTACCTATTGTCTTTTTGAGTACCTGAAAGATCCGGCAAAATTTGCGCTGGGTGAAGTGAAAATCACCCTTATCTGGGTAATTGACTACGAAACCAAATCATGGGTATACGCCAGAAACTCTTACTACGTGGTCGGTTCAAATCAAGCTGGTCCCATGGGCAAGGAGGCCATTCCCTTTTTCAGAAAGGCAGCCGCCAAAGAGTTTGCCGCTGGCGGTGGTTCGGTACTGCACTTTCAAGGGGTAAGCGTCGAAAAGATTAAGGGTTAGATTAAAAATAGGGGGGTAGAGCCCAGTTTTTGAATTATTCAGTTTTTAGGGAGTTCAATATGAGTACCTATTACCTTTACAAGCTTGTTCATCTCACCGGGATATTCTTTCTGTTCAGCACCCTTGGTGGCCATATGTTCAGTGCGTCGCTTGGAACCAGGAAAGACAATCCGATGCCGAAGTTTATGAGCATATTTCAAAAAATTGGCTTACTGCTCGTGTTACTTGGAGGGCTCGGATTATTGACGCATATCGGAGATTTCAGTTCTTTCGGGTGGATCATTATAAAGTTCTTTGTCTTGGCAATGCTGGCAATGTGGCACTTGTATCTTTATGGTGCAAAGGAGAAACTGCCGTTGATGGGAGGCGCTGCCATTATACTTGGTCTGGTGGCTGCAATCTTTGCGCTATATAAGCCTTTTTAGGAAACTGGAGAAGCCCCTCAGACCCCGGATTACCGCGTCATCACTTTAAGGAATACGAGGTTCTGTCTGTTCCTATAAGCGAATCGATCAGGTGAGCGTTTCTAACACTCCCAGTACATAATCGATATCTGCTTTCGAATGAGCGGCGTTTATCTGAAATCTGATAGATTCGTCCCCTTTTGGCACTACGGGAAAGGTAAGACCGACCACCAGCACACCTGCATTAAAGAGGTCGTTGACCAGTTTTCTTGTTTTTGCCGTATCTCTGACCATGAGCGGGACAACCGGATGCGGCCCGGGGATCGACTCCAGACCGAGATTGCTGAGTCCCTGACGGAACTGGGCAGTTCTCTCTTTAAGGTTGGCAAGCAGTGATAAACCCTCCTCGCTGTCACAGATATCAAGTGAGATCGTTGCCGCAGCGCAGTCAGCAACGCTTAAGGGATTGGTATAGATATAGGTATCCGCCTTCTGCCTGACCGCTTCGATTACGGTTGTACTGGCAGCGATAAAACCGCCATTTACCCCGAAGGCTTTGCCGAATGTACCAACAACGATATCGGGCCAGGTCGCGCAGAATTCAGGTGTACCGCGCCCGGTGTCTCCATAAGCACCGATACCGTGAGAATCATCAACCACGGTGATCACACCATCCTGGTATTTATGTGCATAACGGTCTGCAGTTTCCTGGATCTGATCGATGGGTGCATAATCTCCGCGCATTGAAAAAATACCATCGAAAACCACAATTACTCGTTCAATATCATCTCCCACCTCAGCGAAACAGCGGTGAAGATCATCCATATCGTTATGCTTGAAGATTGATTTGTTCGCACTCGGTATTCCAGCAATACGCATCGAGCGGATAATCGAGTTATGGTTCAGCTGGTCACCAACCCAGTGGGTTTTCTTGTTACTGATAGCGAGGGCCAGGCCACAGTTTGAAGTGTAGGCAGAATTGAAGATTTTGGCCGCCGGCTTACCCACAAATTGTGCCACCCGATTTTCCAAATCGATATGATGAGAATAGGTTCCATCGATAAAACGAACAGCCCCCGGACCAACTCCACAGGCATGTGTGGCATTGTCGGCAGCCTCGATGAGGGCCGGATGGTTCGAGAGTGAGAGATAGGAGTTGGAGTTGAGCCTGATGAATTCCTTCTGTTCTCCTTGTAACCTATAGCGGGGACCTCGTTCACCAGCGGCAGGTAGATAGTCGGTGATGATACGCTCGGGTTGTTTTGCCCTCCCCTCATCATGTAAGGTTTCTAATTCCGCCTGGAGTGCTTTATCTAGATTTTCAAGTGACATATACAAGCCCTCATATATGATTTAACACCAGTAGTGAGTTTCCTGCTGGTATATCTTTTCATTCGTTGCACTGATCATAAGGGGGTCTGTTTACTCATTCTCTTCCCAATTAAGTACAACTTTGCCTGATTTACCTGACCGCATGACCTCGAACCCTTTTTCATAATCAGTGTAATGAAAACGATGTGTAATAAGCGTCGATATATCAAGTCCCGTCTGGATCATCGAGGTCATCTTGTACCAGGTTTCAAACATCTCTCGACCATAGATTCCCTTTAAAATCAGTCCGTTGAAAATCACCTTGCTCCAATTGATCGGCGTATTATCCGGCAGGATACCGAGTAGGGCAATTTTTCCCCCATGACACATATTATCGAGCATTGAATTGAGTGCTGCAGGACTCCCGGACATTTCCATGCCCACATCAAATCCTTCGCGCATCTCCAACTCCATTTGCACCCGCTGCAGATCCTCGTTTTCCACATTCACCACCCTGGTTGCCCCCAATTTGCTGGCCAGTTCAAGGCGGTAGGGGTTCAGGTCGGTAACCACGATATGGCGTGCCCCTGCATGCTTGGCAATGGCGGCTGCCATACAGCCGATAGGACCAGCTCCGGTGATGAGTACATCTTCGCCCAGTACATCAAATGACAGAGCGGTGTGTACCGCGTTGCCCAGAGGGTCAAAACAGGTAAGGATATCAAGCGGGATCTTGGGGTCGCAATACCAGACGTTGGTAACGGGAATTGAAAGATATTCGGCATACGCACCGGTACGGTTTACGCCTACCCCACTGGTACGGGAACAGAGATGACGGCGGCCGGCAAGGCAGTTCCTACAGTTGCCGCACACCAGATGCCCTTCACCGGAAACAAGATCCCCTATCTGGTAATCATGAACGTTCTCACCGAGACCGGCAATTCGACCCACGAACTCATGGCCGACGACCATGGGTACAGGAATAGTCTTCTGCGCCCAATCGTCCCAGTTGTATATATGAACATCGGTCCCGCAAATGGCCGTTCTGAGAATTTTGATCAGAACCTCATCTTTTCCTGGAACCGGCACATCCACATCTTCCAGCCACAACCCGAGTTCCGCTTTCGACTTTACCAGCGCTTTCATGGTTGCCATGATACCCTCCGGTCTACTTTAGTCGGATACATACCGCTGTTTCTTATGTATTTACCATAGTGCCCTAAAAAGGAGGATATAATTGGAAGGAAGGTTGTAGATATACAGACCCTACTGGCAAAAAAAAGTGGTATGTTTGGCCGTTCTCTCTATTCCGCTAAGCAGCATCCTCGAGAACAGAATCTTCATTGGTACGTTGCGTTAAAGAATATCGTTTCCAACTCAGCCAAAACAAAATACCAACAACAGGGATTATGCAAAAAGCAACAAAGTTTCCTGCAAACAGCTCAAGAAACCAATACCTTACAGGGTTTCCACCATCCGTAAATGCGGTGATTTGAGCGTCTGTCCCGAGTGACACACCAACTTCAAGAGAAAGCTCTGTGAACATAGGAGCCAACTTACTTGCGATTAAAAGGTAGGCAATAACAAGAGGAATTCCTGCGGCAACCGAACGTATAACATTGCCCCTCATGATAAGCACTATAACCGTTACTTGAGAGATCAGACTCGGTAGATCACCAAGCGGTAATGTTTTATTACCTGGAAGAATAAGTGCCAAGCCAAGAGAAATAGGCATTAGAATGATACCAGTCACAATAATTGATTTGTGTTCCATTAAAAAACCAGTATCCATTGCCACATTAAGATTAGCCTTGCTCGGGAATTTTTGCTTAATCACATCGCGTAATTTTATGGAGACCGGTTCAAGGCCTTGACCAATGAGCGCGCCACACTTCGGTAAAATGAACATAACTGCAGATATATGGACCGCAAGCTCAAGCGTATCTTTAAGGCTGTATACAGCCGCCCAGCCCAGAACCAAGCCAACCACAAAACCAATCACCATTGGTTCTGCAAGCAGGGAGAGACTCCCTTGTCTCTTTTGTGGGTTAAAGTCCAAGGTCTTTGCGAATGGAATCTTCTCAAAAAGCCAATTGACTCCGACAGCATAGGGCAGCAAACCCGTTGATGATAATGGAGCAACTGCAAGACCTTTTCTGCCAACGGCCTTTTCAACTTCCGGTGCTGTCCAGTCACTGAGCTTAATGGTGTATATTGCAATGAGTGAAGTCGCAAGCAAGGCCATGGTTAAGCTCTCATTTGTTGCTAAAACCAAGGCACCGACCAAAGCAAAATGCCAATAGTTCCAAATATCTAGGTAAATTGTCCTGCAAGCATTGGTTGCAAGCATAATAATATTAATAAGAATTACCAGAGGAATGGAGAGATGTGCTACCGGGGAGGCCCAGGTGATGGCTGCCAGCGGTGGCCAACCAACATCCAACACAGGGTAATCAAGCCCGCGCTGTTGCATCAGGCTCTCCACCGCAGGGCCAATATTTTCAACAAAGAATTCGAATGCAATGAAGATACCGGCAAAACCTGTAGCGAGCTGTAGCGTAAGTAAAAGTGCCTGCTTAAGTTCCATTCGGATCAAAAGAGCAAGCAGTAGCAAAATTACAGGAAGCATCACATATGCTTTGAATGTAAAAAAAACATTTATTGCATTGGTAATAAATTCCATAAAGAATCACCCTTGAGTTAAATATAAATTTTAAAGGGACTGCTTTTTACAGTGCAATAAAACTTCAACCTCAATTCACCCTCACCACAGTGTGGCATACCCCTGTTTTTGCTGAACTTTCCTTTGTGCTCTCCATTTTACTTTGATATCATTCCATTGACAGGTCAATTGAATTCTCGCCCATAATAGTCGATCCGTAGGAAAAAAATATCAACGATATAACAAATGTAATTAGAGGAGAGAAAAATGAGTCTAAGGAAAATCACCTCAA
>QZLB01000028.1 GCA_004796425.1 Desulfobulbaceae bacterium
ATTTTACTTTGATATCATTCCATTGACAGGTCAATTGAATTCTCGCCCATAATAGTCGATCCGTAGCAAAAAATATCAACGATATAACAAATGTAATTAGAGGAGAGAAAAATGAGTCTAAGGAAAATCACCTCAATGACCTTAATCTGGTCACTAATTGCCCTGATTTTTAATTCAGTTATTTTGTATATAGTCCCAGAAGGAAGGGTGGCAAACTGGGCTGTCTGGAAGTTCTGGGGACTCGATAAACATGATTGGTCCGCCCAGCATATTACGGTTGGTGTACTGTTCTGTGTGGCGGGTATCTTCCACATATATTTGAATTGGAAGCCGATCATGTCGTACCTGAAAAACAAGAAACAAAAATCATTCAACCTGTTCACCTCATCCTCAATTATCGGTTTTGTCCTAACAGTCGTATTTATTGTAGGAACCTATTTCAATGTCCCCCCGATGAGTACAATCGTAGAGCTTTCTGAGCAGATAAAAGATAGTGCAGGAGAAAAATATGGTAACCCCCCTTATGGTCAAGCCCAATCTTCATCAATAAAAAGTTTTACAGCTCGGTTGGGCCTGGACCTTAGCCAGGCAAAAAAACTCCTGGCAGATAATAATATTCAAGTCAATGATGACCAAGAAACTGTTCAGTCCATATCAGCAAGAGCCAAAGTTACCCCACAGCAGCTATTAGATATCATCAAGCCGGCCAGACAAACATCTGAAAAGTCGGAACTCACTTCTTCAAATGATGAACACTCCGAAGAAATTATAGTAGATGCAACCAAAGCCCCGAAGTCAGGCATGGGTAAAAAGACTATTACTCAACTGTGCGATGAGCTGCAGGCTGACTGCCAGATGATCATTGAAGCACTTGGCAAGAAAGGGATGGACATCCAGCCTGATATGAAACTCAAAGATTTGGCAAACCAAAACGACACCGGCCCTATGCAGATTTATGAAATGATTGAAGAGATCATCGTAAAGTCTAACTAGAAACATATGAAGGGAAATAGTCAGACCAAATCACTTATTGGTAAAACGGTATGTGCTCTTTATTCTGGTATCATTTTCTGAAGTTAACTTTGGCGAAAAAAAATATAACCGAAGCCATTTATTTGATAAACTTCTTGTGTATCACCCCCCTGAAACACGAAAGCAACCTTTTACAAACTTTGTTAGCAAGACGCTAAAAGACCCGTTATAAAAATTTTCGGAGCCTTGAGAATGATAAATTATGTATATCTTTTAATTGTTTGCTTTGTGTTTCAATTTTCTAGTTTTGCTTTAGCTGAGAATGCTAACTTTACCACCTCACTATTTTCGGGATCTGGTAACTGTGCTCGCTGTCATGACAACTTGATGGACAATACCGGAAAAAATGTTTCGATTGTTAGAGACTGGAGTGCGTCTATGATGGCAAATTCCGCAAAAGATCCTTTCTGGAAAGCTAAAGTGGCATCGGAACTGGCGCGGAATCCTCAACTTTCAACACTTATCAATGATAAATGTACGCGATGTCACGCACCCATGGCAAATGTTGAGATTATCGACGTGGAGAGTAGTGAATTGTATGTGTTGGGTAACAACGGTATTTTGAACTCAAACAATAGTATGCATAATGCAGCTATTAATGGCGTCAGTTGTACATTGTGCCACCAGATTGCAGATGATGATAACCTTGGTACGCTGAAGCATTTTTCGGGTCACTATAGCATTAATACGGCAAGGGCCATCTACGGTCAGTACAGCGATATATTCGAACGACCAATGTTCAATAATACAGGGTATATACCTACTTACAGTGCGCATATATCCGATTCTGCTCTATGCGCAACCTGTCATAATTTAAAAACCCCCTTTGTCAATAAAAGCGGAAAAGTGCTGACCACGACCCTCGATTCAGAGTTTCCTGAGCAGATGCCCTACACAGAATGGCAGAACTCCATTTTTGATGATGCAGGTAGTAATAAAAAAAGTTGTCAGGATTGCCATATGCCTGAAACAACCTCGAAGATTTCAAATCGACCCCGGTGGTTACGTGCAAGAGAAGGATTCGCCAAGCATGAATTGGTTGGTGCAAATACCATCAAGTTAGCAATACTCCGAGACAACGCTTCTGAGTTGAATGTGACCGAGAGTAACTTTGAACTAAGCATAAGTCGGGCACGTGCAATGTTGAAGAGTTCTGCAAATGTTGAGATTGTGTCTGCTTCTGTAAAAGATGGGGTGTGCGAAAGCAGAGTGAAAGTGAATAACCTTTCTGGTCATAAAACACCGACATCTTATCCTTCGCGAAGGGTGTGGATCAATTTCAAAGCGATAGACAACAGTAGTAATGTGATATTTGAATCTGGCCGCATCAATCCCGATGGTTCCATTGAAGGTGCAGATAACGACTATGACCAGAACACGTTCGAACCGCACTATGAATTGATTACATCAGAAGACCAAGTGCAAATCTATGAAACTATCATGGGTGATTCAGACGGTAATATTACCTATACCTTA
>QZLB01000144.1 GCA_004796425.1 Desulfobulbaceae bacterium
ATCGAACCTCCGCTTCTGGCGCTTGACGGATCAATGGCCAAGACGGCAACCCGGTGTCCTCGTTCGGTGAGCAGGGAGCCGAAACTATCAATAAAGGTACTTTTGCCAGCTCCGGGGACACCGGTTATGCCAAGACGCACCGCCTTACCAGTGTGAGGGAGCAGTTGATCGATAATGTTGCCCGCCAGCTCCTGATGAGCAGGCAGTGAGCTCTCTATCAGGGTGATGGTTCGGGAGAGCATCACCCTGTTTTGTTCGAGAACCCCATTGAGGTAATAGGCTGGGTCTGTTTTCATTCCTGACGTTCTGCCTTATTGAACAATCTCACAGAGCGTGGGTTATTGCACCTGTTTCTCTATCAACTCAAGTGTTCTGGTGGCCGAGTCGATGATCGATGTGCCTGGTCCGAATACTGCCTGAACCCCTCGGTCATAGAGATACTCATAATCAACCGGTGGAATAATGCCACCGGCAATCACGATGATCTCATCGCCACCCTGCTCCTTGAGCTGATCTACAAGTCCGGGTACCAGTGTTTTGTGACCAGCCGTCAGGCTGGAAGCACCGACTACATGCACGTCATTTTCAATTGCCATCCGTGCTGCTTCCTCAGGGGTCTGGAAGAGCGGGCCGATATCCACATCAAAACCGATGTCAGCATAGGCGCTGGCTATTACCTTGATGCCGCGATCATGGCCGTCCTGACCCATTTTGGTAACCAGCATTCGTGGTCGTCTGCCATGACTTTCCAAAAAGGCTGCAGTGCGGTCCCGCAAAGTATTTAAGGCTTCCGAATCAGCCGAAAATTCAGAAGCATAGGCACCGGAAATACAGCGTGTGGTGGCCACATACCTACCGAACACCTGCTCCATTGCCTGAGTAACCTCGCCGATGGTTGCCCGTGCCCGGATGGCCGGTAGCGCAAGTTCCAGCAGGTTACCCGTGCCCTCTGCAGCTTTGGTAATAGCCTCAAGAGCGGTTTGGACTGCGGTATTATCCCGGTTTGCTTTGATTTCCTGGAGTCGGTTAATCTGCTCATCCCTGACCGTAGCGGGAACTTCCCTGATTTCAAAATCAATCTTCTCGTCTTTGAGTTTGTACTTGTTCACCCCGACGATTACATCGAGCCCCTGGTCAACCCGGGCCTGCTTGCGGGCCGCTGATTCCTCGATACGCATTTTCGGCATACCCGATTCGATCGCCTTGGCCATACCGCCGAGTTCTTCAACTTCGTCGATAATTTTCTGGGCTTCTTTGATGATTGAATCGGTCAGTGACTCCAGGTAATAGGACCCGCCAAGTGGATCGATTACATGACAGATTTCAGACTCCTCCTGGATAATAATCTGAGTATTTCGCGCGATACGGGCAGAAAAATCAGTTGGCAGACCAATCGCCTCGTCAAAGGAGTTGGTGTGTAATGACTGGGTCCCGCCTAATACCGAGGTGAGTGCTTCCAGGGTGGTCCTGATAACATTGTTATACGGATCCTGCTCGGTTAAACTCCAACCTGAAGTTTGGCAATGTGTTCTGAGCATTGAGGATTTAGGATTTTGGGGGTTGAACTGACTCATCAATCGGTGCCAGAGAAAGCGGGCCGCCCTGAGCATCGCGATATCCATAAAGAAGTTCATGCCGATGCCAAAGAAAAACGACAACCGGGGGGCAAATTCGTCGACATCGAGCCCGGCATCAAGGGCCGTTCGCACATATTCCAGTCCGTCGGCCATGGTAAAGGCCAACTGCAGCACACTATTGGCTCCCGCCTCCATCATGTGATACCCACTGATGCTGATTGTGTTGTATCTCGGCATATTTTTCGAACAGAACCCAATAATATCAGAGACGATTCTCATGGAGGGAACCGGTGGATAAATAAAGGTGTTTCTGGTCAGGTACTCTTTGAGGATGTCGTTCTGGATGGTTCCCATTAACTGGTCATGACTTACTCCCTGTTCTTCTGCGGCGACAATATAGCTGGCCAGGATGGGGATGACCGCACCATTCATGGTCATTGAGACAGACATCTTATCAAGCGGAATACCGTCAAATAAGATCTTCATATCTTCTACAGAATCGATGGCAACTCCTGCTTTACCTACATCGCCAAGGACCCGGGGGTGATCGGAGTCATAGCCCCGGTGGGTTGCCAGATCAAAGGCAACAGATAACCCTTTCTGTCCGGCTTCAAGCGCCCGTCGATAAAAATCGTTTGATTCTTTGGCGGTGGAAAAACCGGCGTATTGTCTGATCGTCCAGGGACGCCCTGCGTACATGGTAGCCATTGGTCCCCTGGTATAGGGTCCGAGTCCCGGGAGTGAGTTTACCGTTTCAAGATCCTCAAGATCCTGGGCGGTATACAAAGGTTTTACCACAATCCCTTCCGGGGTCTGCCAGTGTAGCGACTCCACTGGTTTGCCCTTCATCTGTTTGGTTGCGAGCTCTTGCCATTTATCATATTCAGGATGCTTAGACATCGTTTCACTCCTTGCCACCATGGCCTTATGATTTCAACCGGTAAGGTGTGTAGTTCTGTTGTCGATCAGTTTCTCTCACATAATTCAACCAGTATGCCACCGGTCGCTTTCGGATGAAGAAAGGCAATCCGTGCACCTCCGGCACCTTTACGAGGGGTCTGGTCTATCAGCTGGACATTCTTAGCTTTCAGCTCTTCCAGTGCCTCATCAATGTCGGCCACGCGAAAGGCGATATGCTGAAAGCCCTGTCCTCTTTTCTCAATAAATTTGGCAACTGGTCCATCCGGTGAGGTGGATTCAAGGAGTTCAACTTCACTTTCTCCAACAGGAAAGAATGCGGTTTTAACTTTTTGTTCCTCCACGGTCTCAGCCCCTTCAAATTCCAGGCCGAGAATCTCTGACCAAAAATTTTTACCATCATCGATACTGTTCACGGCGATGCCAAGGTGATCAATTTTCAATATCTTCATAACAGCCTCCGTATCTTATCTGGGTGATCGGTTTATTTCCTATTTGGTTTCGTTCCCTGGGTTTTCAAGCATATAATGTGGATTGGTCATGCCACGCCAAACCATCTCGAACATGGTATTCGCCTGGGCAGCAAGGCTCTCCTGCTGGCCGCGAAGAATCCACATGAAAAAACTGCGCTGGACAAAACCCATCAGAAAATCGAGCAGTGTTCCGGCTCGAACATCAGGGTTGAGGATGCCCTCTTTCTGGCCTTCACGGAGAACATCAATCATCAGACCCATCATACGGGGCTGGTCGAAGGTCTTGTCACCCATCCAGGTATTCATGGGCAAGGTCATAAAGACAATTCTGCCGAGTCCGACATGACGCTCGTAATAATCAAGTTGGAGCCAGAACACTTTACGCATCTTCTCTTTTAGATCCTCAATGCCCTGGAGGTGATCGACAATTCGGTCGGTAAGCTTGCCCATCCAGATATCAACAAAGGCGAAGACCAACCGCTCTTTGGAGCCGTAGTGCTTGTAAATGGTGGTGAAACTGACACCAGCCTTGTCTGCAACATCACGGATGGATGCTTTGTGAAAGTCAGAATTAGAAAAGATTTCAAGTACCGCCTTCTCTAATCTCTGGTGTACATCAGGATGAAATTTATCTGCCATAGTCTATCATTTCCACACACGGTTTTATTACGGGGTGTCTGGTCTCACCCGCCAAAAAGTGAAAGCAACACACCCGCTGAAACGGCCGAGCCGATTACACCCGCCACGTTTGGTCCCATCGCATGCATCAGCAAGAAGTTGGTCGGATCCTCTTTACTACCGACCACCTGTGAGACACGGGCGGCCATTGGGACCGCCGACACACCGGCTGACCCAATCAGTGGGTTTATTGCCGTACCCATCACCTTGTTCATCAGTTTTGCCAACAGGACTCCCGAGGCGGTTCCAATGGCGAATGCAACAATACCAAGTGAGAGGATGGCCAAGGTTTCAATTTTAAGAAATTGCTCCGCGGTGGCGGTCGCCCCAACGGTGATACCAAGAAAGATGGTGATTATG
>QZLB01000328.1 GCA_004796425.1 Desulfobulbaceae bacterium
ACCGCCTGCGACCATATAGCCTCTATTTCTCATCGTGGGCGTAGTAAAACTATCGATGTGTCCAAGGCTAACCCAGCCCTGAGTGGTTCTGGTTGGGTGTACCGTGATGGTTTTATCGACCGTTCCCAGCGTAGCGGATTCATTCAGACCTGAAAACCACATCTCCATATGTTTGACAACAAAGCGTCCCTGGTATGATGGCTGTGTTCGCAGATCAGCGGGTGGGGTAGTAACCACATAAGCCTGAAGCTGGCCACTCTGGTTTACCCTGATATCGGTCAATGCCATATTGACAGCACCCTCTGGTTCAACTCCAACGAGTTCCGGTGATATCAGTAATTCAAGTGTTCCATCACCTGCGATTGAAAAAGTTCGACTCGCACCTTTCAACCCGTCTGAGAGGTTAAAAAAGGTGAATCTCCACCCATCACCTGATACACCAAAACCGGGAATGGTCAGATCAAAGACGATGGTGTTGTAATTATTTTCAGTTCGGATAAGGGTTTTTTCTAACACATAGCCGCCCTCGGGGGCATAGTTCAGTGTCTCAATCGGGTAATTGGTCAACAGAAATGGACTTAACCGCTGATCACGTGGACCATTGAAATCTTCCGCCCAGGCCTGGAAAATTCCGCGATTTCCTTCGGGCCGAGGCGGGCCATTCAACGTTATGCGAAGGGTTTCTCCCGGGTCTACGGAGCCGGGATTCCCTTCGATTGATACCTTGATGTCTCCTGAACTAGAGACCGCCTCCTCCCATATGGTGAAGGGTAGTGATCGGGCCTGATGTATGCCATTCGTGCTGGTGGCAACCATTTGATATCGGTCATCAGTCGGCAAGTTATCCGGGAGCCTGAGGAGTAGCTTATTGTCCAGCCGAGGAGCGGGAAGAGCGGCTGCAGGAAACGAATGCAACCGTTTTCCACCAAGCAGGAGAACAAGCTTATACGGTTGAACATTGGAGGAATCTTGATAGATAAACTGAACATCAATTTCCCCACCGGCTTGTTTATCAGAATTTGGCAGTGGTCGTATAAAGTTCATACCAGCTGATATAGCGGTCGGGTCGTAATTATCATTTCCCCCCTTTGGTCTGGCTTTCCCTTTTTGCTTGACCCGAGGCTTTTTCTGCCCTTTT
This sequence comes from Desulfobulbaceae bacterium, assembly GCA_004796425.1. Lineage (GTDB taxonomy): Bacteria > Desulfobacterota > Desulfobulbia > Desulfobulbales > Desulfocapsaceae > MADRE3. Next base: position 1,139 of record QZLB01000328.1, read on the forward strand.
TCGCCCTTCATCTGTTTTTTGGAGTCGGGCTTTTTCTGTAAAGCAATTTTGGTAAGCTGCTCTGGTCTCAGTACTTTTGTGGTTTCGTTTTTGAGCAAACTGCCCTGAAGCGATGCCCTGATTTTTGTCGGTTCTGTCAACTGAATACGGGTATCAAAACTTACCATGCCCGTTTTTGAGTTAAGGGCACGCAACATAGGATCGATCTGACTCAAGGGAAACATCCGCTTGATTGTCCCAATCTCGACTTGCAGCCTTATACGGAGTGCATCCTGCGGTGTAATCGGCTTTAAACCTTGGCGCTTCAATACCACAATAACAGTGTCATTTTTACTCTTGAGTGCCGATACCACAATGGTTGAACGATCTGTTTTTGCGGTTGCACTGGTCGTACTTGTTTCACCAGTTTGCGCTAACCCCTTTTTGTATGTCTCTTTTTTGGCAGAACTTCCTCCCGTTGCAAGTGGCTCGATCCCCTGGGTGGCAGCGTGGGTTTTGGTTTTACAGGTTGGTTTTACCTGCGCCCGCTCATTGTTATTTGTTTCGACCTGCTCAATTACTGCCTTGGTTGAGTCGATCCGTGCCTCGACAAGACCTGCTTTTTCGACCAGTAAACCGGTTTCAACCAGGGCTTTTCCACCAGGTTTTGCCAGCTTTCCGTTCCGATCGAACTTAATCACGGGAAATGACCTAACCTGCCCTGCCTGTTTTACCTGGATCATCAATCGTTGGAATTCTTTGGAATTGATGGAGCCTTTGCCCTGATTTTTTACGCCAAGGACAATCGAACATGAAGCGTCGAGCTTGACAAATTCAATTACAAGATCAGGTTTGGGCTCGCTCTTCTCACTGCTTTGAATCGTGCCTGATTTGCCCTTCTCTTCGCCCCCCTTAGAGTCTGCATGGCTGGTGTTGGTAATGAGAAACAAAGCGAAAAGAGAAACGAGAATGAGTTTGATTCCAGACCTGATGTGATACCGGTTCATGAGACTCCTCCACAAAATCTACCATTGATATAAGGCATACGGGTTCAGTGTAACCCCACCAATCACTGCCCGTTGGTCGGCAAACAGCCGAGTGATCCTCTCACCTGATAGGTAGCTGACGGTTTTCAGACGGTTCAAAAAATAATTGTGGTGATTGTCATAAAACAGGAAAAGATGTTTGAACCTATCGTATATCTGAAGTTATTTCAAGCTCTCGCCCTCTGAGAGGAATAGATGGTCTGTTCAGATGAATTGATGGCAAAAAGGAGTGTTTGACTAGGTAATGTTTTGGTTCAATTTTGCTGTGGAAGGGTACAAATTCTCTTGTATCTATTTTTCAAACGCGTATGATGCACGGGTGTTTAATACCTCATACTTACAAACGAAAACATGAAGAAACCACTTTCAAACAGTGCCCAGAAAGTTCAAGATTACCTGTCAGGTCAAGGCTATGATCTAAAGGTAATTGAACGCGACGATTCCACCCGTACCGCCGCAGAGGCTGCCGAGTCCGTTGGCTGTAAGGTTGGACAGATCGCAAAATCACTCATTTTTCGCAACAAGCGTGACTCCAGCCCAATTCTCATCGTGGCGTCGGGTGCAAACCGGGTTGATACTAAAAAAGTGTCAGCAGTGCTTGGTTTTAAACTTGGACGCGCAGATGGCAATTATGTAAAGGAACATGTTGGTTTTGCCATTGGCGGTATTCCCCCCGTTGGTCATCTGAATAAGCTGCAAACCATTCTTGATCCTGATTTGAAAAAGTACGATTCCATTTGGGCTGCAGCCGGCACCCCCCATGCACTTTTTGAAATCACCCCTGATGCATTGCAAGATATAACTGATGGTATCTGGGTCGAGCTGGCAGAGTAGCAAAGAGCCAGCAGACTGTATTTAATGAGAGCAGTTTCTCTCACTTCGTGAGTGTTGCTGTCGTTCACTTAATACAGCGACCCTTGCTTCATCTCTCCAACCTGTCTTAAAAAAAAGTCACCCCACCCCAGGTTTGTCTGAAAAATAAGTCAATCTGTTTCAGTTTTGGCAGATAATTCAATAAGCACTGCTGTTATAGCCACCAAATCGCCATACTTATGGCTACCGGTCGGATAATCCTTGAGTTGCTGAAAGAATATCGATAGCTTCATGCCAAATTTATCGGAAAGTAAGGGAGATATTTTGTCACGTTTCCTGGTGTTGTGGAAACGATAACGTATCGCCGACCGAGGGTGAGAGGAGGGGGGAAATGCAGGTGAAGACTATACTGAAAAAGAAGGTCGATTTGTCAGCATTAAATGGCAAGGATTTGAAAACAAGGCGGCTCTTCATTCTGGCGAATGGGGAGCGCACCTTTGAAGAACTATGTCAACTCAGTGGGGTTGATCAGGGTGAAGCTTCAATCATTATAAAGAATCTTGTCGACGAGACATATCTTGAAGTTGTTGCTGCCCAACAAGTGAAACCAGGGGAAGGGATTTTGATCTCTGATGAGCTTGCGGAGAAAATTACCGAAGCGTTGGCCCATTATGTCGGTCCCATTGCGCCAGTTCTGGTCAACAACTCCTTAACTCCCGGTCAGGAGTTGAGCAGAGACCAGTTTCAATCAGAGCTTCGCACCCTTGCTCGCCATATAGAGGAATATAGCGAGCAAAGTGAATTTTTAGATCAAACCAAAGCACTTTGATCGAAGTGCTGAGAACTTCTTTAAATAGTTGCAGCAGCTAGAACCGATAAACCAGAACACGAATTAAAAGGGTATGTGACATGACAAAAGTTTTTGAGAACCTGCCATTCAAAGTGAAAGCATTTCTGCTGGTGGCAGTATTGGCATCGTTTACGGTGGTTGCAGGGATCAGGTACCATCTGCTTATTGAGAAAATGCGCACTGAAAGTGCCAATCAGAGCACCGCGATTATGTTGGACGGGCATAAAAATGAGCTGAAAAATATTGTGGATATGATGGCCCAAACACTCGATGCTGCAGCCAGCGGTGTCGATGACCAGACAGAACAGTACAAGATCTTCTCAAAGCTGGTTTATGATGCACGCTACCTGCCTGATGGTTCAGGTTATATGTTTATTTACAAGAAGGGAGGGACGGTATTTGTTCTCCCTACCCAGCCTCACCTGGAAGGCAAAAATATTTCCTCTCTTCAGGATGCAAATGGCAAGTATTTGATCAGGGAACTGGATGAAGTTGCGCAGGCGGGTGGGGGGTTTGTTGAATATCTCTGGGAAAAGCCTGGCCAGGGGGTGCAGCCGAAGCTGTCTTATGCCAGGATGATACCAGGAGATCGCTATTGGATCGGTACCGGCATCTACATTGATGATATTCAAAGGGAAAAAGAACAGATATTAGACAAAACCAACAAGCTGACAAATTCATTTTTGAAATCACTCTACATTGCGCTGGCAATAGGTGCGCTATTTGTGGCGCTTCCACTCACCTTTGTCATGATCAGCAGTATTTTAAAGCCAATCAAAGAACTGACTGTGGCAGCAGATGAATTCAGCAAGGGTAAAATGGATACGGAAATACCTTATACAGATCGCAAAGATGAAATAGGCAGGCTTGCTCAATCACTTAAACGTTTGGGCATGAGCGTAAAAGTCGCGATTTCAAATATGATGAAGTCTTGATCCGCGCACAATAATAGCGACGCAAAACCCGGGTATTCTGTTCACTGCCAGATTATCCGGGTTTTCTTCTCAAGAGCTCGCAGCTGCCGTGCGTTTGGGCATTGGAATCGGGGTAAAGGTTTTGTTCGGGTGTATCGATGTCATCAGTATAAAGGATAATTCTTTGATTTGCAGGTGACCGACCTGGTTTATTCTTAGGGCATTTTTGAAGCAAATGGAACTGGCTGAAATGAGATGGGTTAGGCCATGCTCCATCATCGTTTGAGTCTTTTTCACTTCCTCAACCCAAGGCAGCTGCCAGCCTTGCGGCAAGCTCTCCACTAATACCCTGGTCATCAGAGCGCAGGTAAGGGTTCTTTGATCTATGATTTACCCACACGTATAAGAAACCGGACTAGACATTAAAACGTGCTCACTGACGAATAGCCTTTCTTGGTGGAAAAAGTTTAGTAAAGTGAAGTATTCTCTTTTAAAAGAGCCTTAATGACTGAGGTCTCATCAGAACAATGAATCACTTCAGTCCTTATCATTGATTGAACTCATCGGAATATTTTCTGATTGGAACGGATCACGTTTATTAGGTTGGTGAAAAATAATTGATTTCGCAGGATGAGATGGATAGGATTTTGGGGTGAAAATGAAACAGGATTCAAATGGTTGCGACAAACCTTCGTCATCCAGCCATTATGCATATCAACCAATGGAGAAGAAGAAACTAACATGAGCACACTCATTAAAGATAACCAGGCTTGTTTGGACCAGGCAACCGAGCTGCTGCAAACAGTTGAGAAGCACTGGTATGGTGAGCCGGTTAAACAGTGTTTCAGCGGAACCGTTGGCAAGCATATTCGACATATACTTGATCATTACAGTTGTCTCATGGCCGGTATCGCAAGCCGAAGAATTGATTATGATAACCGGCAGCGCAGGGAAAGCATCGAGATTCAGATTGAGGTGGCAATTGTGGAAATCGAGCAGATGCGTAACCAACTGGGAACACTTGAAGACCAGCTCGATACCGAAGTCCAGGTGAAAATGGATACCGGTAGCTTGTTAAGCGACCAGTGGCCCCGCTCAACAATAGGGCGAGAACTTCAATTTTTATTGAGTCATGCCGTTCACCATTATGCACTGATTGGGACCATGTGCCAGATTAAGGGACAACCAATTCCAGAAACCTTCGGTATTGCCCCCTCCACTATAAAGTATCAGTCCGCAACTGGTGATTAAATGTGTACGGTATCATGGGTTCGGCACCTTGCTGGTTACGACCTGTTTTTCAACCGCGATGAGTCACGTCAACGATTGACTGCAACCCCTCCAGAAATATGCGAAATCCGCGGTGGCCGAGCCATCAGGCCGATTGATACCGATGCGGGTGGGACATGGATCTGGGTGAATAGTTATGGACTAACCGCTTGTTTGCTCAATAATTATCAGGCTTATGGCTCCATACCCACGGTCCCTGTGAGCAGGGGAGTATTTCTGACATCGTTCATTAATTCAAGAGATGTCGAGGAGATACGAGGGGCGTTATGGGAGCAGAGCTTGGCCGATTACTATCCCTTCCTGCTGCTTGGTGTTGATAATCAATCCGAGCTGCTGGCTGTTTGGGATGGCAGAGAATTATCCATCACTTCACCCCATACGGTGGCATCACCAATTTGCTCTTCCGGTTTTGCACCGGAAGAAATAATTCCCTATCGGCAGAAGCTCTACCAGGAAATGGTAGGCAAGGCTGGAGAACCCAGCGCACAACTATTACAAGCGTTTCATGAACAGCATGATGCGAATAAGCCGGCTCATTCGGTGCTTATGAGCCGAACAGATGCCCAAACGGTGAGCATGAGCCGGGTTATGGTAAAGACCGATACCATCACATTTCAATACCGACCCGTGTCTGAGAGTGGCCGGTTGCTCAACTCAACAGAAGTTTCGATAGACCGTGGTTAGCCGAAACCGCTTTTTCTGCTCCCTCGTCCTCATAGGATTATGTGCCCCGGTGGTAGCAATGGGTAGCGAACCTTCCGGGGTTGAGACATTTATTCGGACCTTTGAAAGTTTTGCCGCTCAATCTCAAAATCAATTTACCCTGCTCATACTGATTGGCCTCGCGACACTGATCAGTGAGGACCTTGCTTGTATTGCGGCCGGACTGCTGGCTGCGAAAGCGTTGATTTCTCCACTCGGGGCGGTGGCCGCCAGCGCACTGGGGATCTATATCGGGGATATCCTCTTGTATGGGGCCGGTTATTTTATCGGTACACCCGCTTTGCGATACCCGCCCTTAAGCTGGCTGATCAGCGAACAGGCGGTACAGAACGGAATACGGGTGTTTGAGCAGCGCGGGCCGGTCATCATTTTATTGAGCCGGTTTCTGCCAGGCACCAGGACGGCAACGTTTATCGGGGCCGGGTTACTGCGTTATCGTTTTATGAAGCTGCTTCTGTTCTTTGGCATTGCCGTCTTGCTCTGGACTCCAGTCCTGGTCCTCGGCACGATGGTGGTTGGCAAACAGGCACTGCGGTATGTTGATGTCTACAGCTCCTATGCACTGCTCGTTTTTGTGGGACTGCTGGCAGTATTGTATCTGTTTGTGAATCTAATCGTACCACTGTTTACCTGGCGTGGCCGCAGATTGCTGCTGGGCAGGTGGAGACGCCTGACACGCTGGGAATTCTGGCCATTCTATGTGACCAACATCGTCACTATTGTGTATGTTCTCTGGCTGGGACTTTTCAAGTACCGTAAGCCAACACTATTTACGGTGGTCAATCCGGCGATAGAACCCGATGGCGGTTTCATCGGAGAAAGTAAATCAGCTATTCTGAAATGTTTGAATCAGGACTTCGTTGGACGTTGGGAGTTGATCGATGGAACGATATCTTTTGCAGAACAACGCGAATCCGTTACCGCTTTCAAGAAACAACACAACCTGGACTTCCCGTTGGTGTTAAAACCAGATCAGGGTGAGCGTGGTAAAGGGGTAGGGATCTGTCGGAGTGATGATGAAATCGATCGATGGCTCATGGAAAACAGAGATGATTTCATTGTCATGGAGTTTTTGGAGGGTGAGGAGTTTGGGATTTTCTATTATCGATTTCCTGGTGAATCTTCAGGAGAGATATTCTCCATCACAAAGAAAAAGCTGACCGCAGTCACCGGTGACGGTATCCATACGCTTGAGGAACTCATTCTGGCAGACGAGAGGGCCGTATGTCAGGCCCCGCTGTTTCTTAGACGACATACTGATTGTTTGCTTGAAATACCCGAAGGGGGCGAAAAATTTCCGCTTGTCGAGGTTGGTACACATTGTCGCGGAGCCCTGTTTCTTGACCGGGCTGAGTTGAATACTAAGCAGTTGCGTGAGGCTGTCGAAACTATTCTCTCCCCCTATCATGATTTCTTCTTTGGCAGGTTTGATGTGAAGGTTCCCTCTGAAGCGGCGCTCCGGGCCGGACAACAGATAAAAGTTATCGAGCTTAACGGGTTAACCTCGGAAGCCACCCATATTTATGATCCGATCCACTCCCCTGTCTATGGCTGGAAAATATTGTGCAAGCAATGGGCGCTTGCATTTCGTATTGCGCATGAAAATTACAAAATGGGGCATATGCCAATGAAGTTCCTCTCCTTTCTAAGTCATCTGTCTCACCACCTTAAAAAGTAACCCTTTATTCATCCGGGATTTAGCCGATGTAACAGATCGGTCAGTATATATTGGGCTGATCAGATAATCCCCTCTGGTTTGGTGGTGGTTGGAGTGGGCAGTTAACAATTAAAGTACAGGATTTGCATTTTTTTGAACCATTACTTCTTCATCGTGTACTTAACAGGTGGATGTTGGCAGATATGTATTATCATATCATGAGTAGTCCAAATTCCACGGCACGAGTGGGGGCAGACAATGAGACAGTATCAATCGTATTTCATATCACTGATTCTGGTGATTTTCTTTTTTATTAATGGAGTTCACGCAGACACCGTAACCTTGGATAGGGGCAATGGTCGGACTGGCAGCGTCTCTGGTCCTTCACAGTCCGCGGTCCCAGGTGATGATGCGGTGCAACGGTCGGACAACACGGACTCAAGGGAAGAGTCTCAGGTCAGACCTGCGAATGGCAGAGGTCGCGAAATATGGGTCGAGAAGATAAAGGTATTGCCTGATCTGAGTGTATCCACTTTGTCTATTTCACCCCTGCCTTCAGAAAATGGGAAGCAGAAGGTACTGCTTGAGGTATTGGTCAAGAACAGCGGTGATGAAGGGATTCGTGGTGTACTGCTCAGGTTTAGGATAGGTAATACCCGACAGGAGAAAAGTATTTCTCTCGGTGCAAACTCTGACAAACGGGTCAAAGCGACGATGGTTGTCGACCAGCAACGGTTCACGGTATACGCGATTGTTGATCCGGCAAACAAAATCGATGAGCTGGATGAGAAAAATAATCGAATTGAGGCAAAAGGTTCTCTTGGTATTCCCTTGACCCAGAAAAACACGCAAAAGGTCACTCCTTCAGCCCGTAAACCTGCAACCCAGGTTTCTGCCCATAGAACACCTAACGCAGCTATAAAAGTAGCGAATAAAAGAGAGCTCCTTGATCTTTCGGTGGATGAGGTAAAGCTTACTCAAAATCCGTATCATCCGGGAGAGGTATTCACACTACTTGCTAAGATCAGTAACAAAGGTAATGTAAACCTTACAGGGGTAGATGTTACCTTGTATATCGATCAGAAGAAGGTTGATACGAAAAAATTGACCATTGGCCATGGAAAAACAAAGTATTTGTTATTTAAACAGAAGGCAGGTGCCGAAGGGAGCTATAAAGTAACTGCTGTGGTTGACCCTCTCAAAAAGTTGCAGGAATTATCGAAGAATAATAACAGCGGACATACCGTATTAAAAGTAAGTCAATCAGAATCTGCTGATCCCAAAATCATTTCAGATCGGAAACATGAACAGGTACCAGCACATGTCCAGACTCAGAGAAACAAAATTGCTGGTGTGTCACCTGCTCGAGATGGAAAGGGTAAGTCAGGGGGCACTTCAGAGCGGGATGGTGGTGCCTCAAAAGTGGCGGCACTCTCTGCGGTCAAAAAATTACCTGGCCAGAGCCACTCCCAACCACGCAGTGGTAAAGATATCAAGGAAATTCCGACCACAGGGTCAAAGACGTTTGCAGGGAGCCATGAAGTATCATGTTTTGTTGGAAGCGTGGATGGCAGCGTGCTTATTGATCCAGTAGCTCGGCAAGTAAAAGTTCAGGTCAAAAATGATGGGACAACCATGCTGCCAGAACTGCTTATTGGCATAGGTCTGCAAGGGCAGGCGAAAATGGGCAAACCAGCTACCTGGCTGGCGACCCAGAAATTATGGAGCGGTGCAGTCGTTCCTGGAAAATTCTATTATGTGACATTTACGCTTCCTGAATCTGTTCAAGAGAATACTCAACTGGTCGCAGGTGTAGATATTGAGCAGAAGGTTGCGGAACAGAATGAGACGGACAACGTTTTCGGACCATTTACAATCAAGACTAAGGGGCTGAAAGCATTACCTTTGCCGGCAGAATATGATTTGCAGGCCAGTGTTTCGACGACCAACGGTGTTCATACCGCAGGAAAAATGGGTGTTCGAGTAAAAGTGTCCAATAAGGGAACGAAAGAATCTCCTCCCTGCAAAGCAGGACTCTCCGTTCCCAAAGGTGCAGGCCACGATCCGAATTATGAATGGCTGGGCAGTGCTGATGTACCACCCATTCATCCGGGGCAACATGTGTTTGTAAAGGTCAAGCAGACGGTGCAGACATTGAACCAGCCGACGCTGGTGGTCAAAGTGGACTCGATGGATGAAGTCAACGAAGGGAGTCCGCTCAATGAGCAGAACAACTACTCTCAGCCCTTTCAGTTGAGCACCAATGCCCAGCCCGAAAAGCCATTCCAACCAGGTTTCACCAGTAACGTTTTCTCGATCCTGAACCCGGATGGAAGAACGTCATATCAGGCTGGGGCGAAAATCAGCGTGCTGTTTTATCTCGATGCTGCTGCAGAGAAGCTCACGGAATATCAGTTGGCCGATATAACCCTGCTGCATGCTGCCACTAACGCAAAACTCGTCCTGCTTGCCGAGGAGGTTCCGGTCCACCCGTCATCTGCCAATAGCTGGACAGTGACACTTCCAGCAAAACTGCAGGATGGAGACTACCGGATCAGAATATCCTCATCACAGAGCGCTCGGGGCGTGGGAACCAGTAAATCGTTCCGGGTATATAAGCCAAAAGTTGTGAAGCTAGAGGATGCTCATGGTCAGGTACAGGGGCTAACTACCAAGAATAGCAAAGTAATTACCAAAATAGAAAATGAGTATGCACCATGGGAGCCAATCAACATTTCGATGCACGCTGTGAGTGCCAAAGCCAAGCTCAAACAGCAGCTTCATACCCAGGCCGTTGATTCTGTGGTTGTCACCTTCAAAATAACCAGTAATAAAGAGTTCATCTTGGGTTCAGATCAGGCTGTCTTTAATAAGGCGCCCGAAGATCTTACCACGAAGGAGCTTCATACCGTTCAGGTGAACGCGAAAATAAGTGCTGAATGGGAAGAAGTGGACGGTTCCCTTATATTTTATTCTCTGCCAAACCCTTCTATGGAATACCCGAAAAACTATATGCGGGTTTTGGGTACCAAGAGTTACTATAGCAAGGGAGATCATCTGGTTGATATCGAGTTTTTTCTCCCTGGCATACATCAGAAGCTTTCTTCTACGCCCGTTGGGGACAAGGGGGGGGTAATTCCTGTGTGGGGACCGCTGAAAATGAGGTCTCTCTTTAAATTGTGGACAGGAAAGTACCTGACGAAAGCAGTGTATACAGATTACGATTTTCATCTTGATCTTGATGCGATATCAGTGGTTGGATTTGATAGTCAGAAGAAACCAAAAGTCCTGTTTCAAAATAAAACAAGTTCTGGCCACCTGGTCACCGTGAAAACCCCTCGAACGGAGTGGTGGTTACCGCAATAACGTTGAACTACACAGATAACAAGGGTCGAAGTATGCGCTACCAGCAGGCTACGTCTTACTTTGACCTAACCCATGAAGGTGGCAGGGTGAGTGGGAGCTCATTGGCAAGCGAGTATTCTTCAGGTTGAATTAGTCACCGAATCATTCATTTTTTCTGAGTTGTGTGCTCCAGCAAACCGCTCGTGAGTCAGACGCGGGAAACTGATGTGTTTCGATTTTATTGTCATCTCAGTTCAAGTTAGTTGGTGGAGTTTCAGAGTTGCTTCTGGAGCTTGAAAAATCTTGAACTGAATCGGCCCAAGAGGTTATAAAGAAAGGTGCATTTCTTAATTTGTTTCAGCTATCAGTATCGGCTTCAAAAAAACGCAGAATGTTCTGAACCATTTCTGCACTTTGGGATACCTATCATTAAAAAGATCCCAAGTCTTACGTCCTCATCTTAATTGCACGAAGCACTATTCAACATAAATCACGAAATCAATGCAGCATGACACGTTGTTGATTTGGAGATGGCTGGTGATAATCCAAAAGGGAGGTGTAACATGAAGTCTATAACAATGATTGCAAGCCTTGCGGCGACACTATTAACAAGTTCCGCAGCGTTCGCTGTGGTACTGGACAGTTCTGGTACCGGTGGTCCACCGGACTATTACACATGCACCCAGGTAAAACTCGCCCCTACAGGGGCACAAGGGGCTGCAAGTGGGGGCAATTTCCGCATTAACCTGACCGGCTATTGCGGTGCTCATCCCGGAGGTGGGCTGTCCGGTTGGACCCCGGTTGCCTGGCAGGAGATATATGTCACGGGCGACTATAACTACCAGACCAAGAAGGGAAGCGAGATGGTCAGGTTTCAAGGCCAGCCTGTTTTCTCTGTTGCGTTCAGCTGCGAAAAGAATCCATGGGCATACGCACCCGGCAGCGGTAACGGACAAAGCTGTGTGGTGACTGGTGGACCAACCAATAACACCGGTGTCGTGGTCGGGGAACCGTACCCGATTTCGCCCAAATATCTTGATGGCAGTACGGTGCTAGCTTTGCGAGAGGCGGAGCACTGGCAGTCACCAGAGGATATCCTTGGTGACTGGAACCCTTACGAACAGACGGGAGGTAGCCCGATTCTGGATATCATCAAACCGACAAATTATGAGATGATTAATCAGAACAGTGCCTATTATGAGTTTGTCGTTGAGCCAAAGCAAGAAACCCCTAACTTGTCCTGGGTAAACTTCCAGATTGAGCAGTTGGAGGAGGTTCCGGAGTTGGTAGGCGATATCGCCATGCCGCAAACCTACTCACACTGGTGGCAGCCGTTCTGGAATGGATACATGCCTGCATCGCTTCCTGTCACGCCAATTGGTATTTCCCAAGGACTCTTTTCCGGGTCCACCGGTAAGTTTCGCATGCGGGTGGTGGGGACTACCCCGGGAAATCCAACAAGAACGAATATCGGTGGCTGGACGGGTTGGCGGTATTTCTGCATCGGGGAGGCTACAGATCAGTGCAGTTTGAGTGAGTTTAATAGTCTGGAGCAGGCCACCTCTGCCCTTAAAGCTATGCAGAAGGCGACCTTCTATAACTTTGAGGGAGCTGGAGAGGGTGCCGCTCTACAGCAGAAAGTGCAAAAACTTGCAAATCAGATGCATGACAAGGCAGTACGGCAAATGAAAACCACCACTCCACAAGCGACCCCGGCGCAGAATTTAAAGCCAGCTGCGTTAACCAAACGACCCGCAGGCGCGGCATCGCTCTCACAGAATCCACAACCATTGAAACATCAGAGTGTGCCGCTTTCACTGCTTTCCACGATGGAAAGTGCGGGCAC
>QZLB01000190.1 GCA_004796425.1 Desulfobulbaceae bacterium
ATCACTTCCAATGCTAAAAAAGATCTTTCGGACCCGTTTCTGGGACGCTGCAATTTTCATCACATTGCCTTTCCCGATAGTAAAATGATGCGACGCATCATTGACGCACATTTTCCCGATCTCAATAAGAACCTGGCAAAAAATGCCATTGATACCTTCTACGAACTGCGGGCGTTGGACGAAATTGAGAAAAAGCCAGCGACCCGTGAGCTGATTAACTGGATCAGAGCACTCAGCGCCGACCCTGATTTTTCCAAAGGTGATTTGCTCAAAGCGGAAATTCCCTACCTGGGGGTATTGTTTAAGAAGAGTGATGATTATAACCGCTCATCACAGTCGGTACTCTCCAGAAAACGCTTTTTCAGGAATTAGCAGATCAGGACAATGTTCGTATCACTTTTCTATGAATTGAAACGGGCAGGGATACCGGTCAGCCCGACTTCATTTCTCAGGTTCCAGAAGGCACTTGATCGGGGCTTGGTCTATTCCATGGAGGATCTCTATATCACCGCGCGATCAGTTCTGGTAAAAAGCGAGCGCTTTTTTGATCTGTACGACCAGGTTTTCTGCTATCTCTTTGATGGGGGTGAGCTTCCTGATGATGGTGATCTGGAGAAAGATTTCTGGGCTCACGCGTTGCTGCAGGAGTGGTTGGAGAATCCCAAAAAGCTGGCAAACGCACTGGGTGAGAAGGAAGAAGTGCTCAACGAGATGAGCAGGGATGAACTGCTGGATTATTTCAAAAAACGACTGGCGGAGCAGAAGGGCAGGCATGACGGTGGTTCCAAATGGATTGGTACCGGTGGTACGTCACCCGTCGGTCACTCTGGGTACCATCCGGGTGGGATGCGGGTGGGAGGCATCTCTAGTCACAAGTCTGCTCTTCAGGTTGCCGGTGAAAGACGATACCAGTCCTATTCAGGGAAAGGCCCGCTTACCCGTGGCTCAATCGGCGATGCCATGAGCAGATTACGCAATTTAGTGCCGCGTGGCTCGAAAGATGTCCTCAGTGTCGATAAAACGATCCGTCAAACCATTAAAAATGGCGGGGAGATCGAAATAGTCTTTGATCATGCCCTGGTTGATCGATTGAAGATTATCCTGGCAATCGATAATGGCGGCTGGTCTATGGAACCGTATGTATGTCTGGTCAAGGCACTGTTTGATTACTCGCGGGCCCAGTTCAAAGATCTCAAGATCTGTTTTTTTCATAACACGATTTATGATTGCCTCTGGGAGGATGAACAGCGTTTTCGTAAACCGTTGAGGATAGATGATTTCAGTCGCTACGATCCCGATACCCGGTTGATTATCGTGGGGGATGCCTCCATGGCGCCTTATGAGCTGATGGTGCCCGACGGTTCGATCCACGCCTTTGAACGAAGTGGTAAACCAAGTATAGAACGACTCGGGTTTCTGGCAGAAACATTCGAGCATTCCGTCTGGTTGAACCCGGTTGCCCGACATGCGTGGGATTACACGCATACCATCAGGACAATCCGGCAGATTTTTCCGATGTTTGAGCTTTCCCTGGAAGGGCTTGAAAAGGCGACCGCCCACCTGATGCAATAGATCCCTCTGTTACGCCGCAACCACACTTTTGCGCCGCTGAAATGTTCTGGTTTTTTCTCCTGGTCTGCTAGATCACCAGCATAGAGCGCCATTTCCCCTGGCGATAGCGATATGCAGACACCCCAAAGAGCGAAACGATGAAAAAGAGCACGCATGCCCAGGCATAATAGATTCCCATGCCCATCATCTCTACCCCGATCAATAGCGGCAGGATGAAACAAAAGGTTGAGCAGACGGCGACACTGTACATGATAAAACGGGTATCTCCTGCACCTTTTAATACACCGGTAAAGGCCATGTATAATGCATCGGTAAAGAGATAGCAGGCGACAATCTTCATCAGAATCTGGGAGGTTTCGATAACCTGCTGGTAGTCGGCAGCACCGTCCGCGGGGATAAACAAGTTGATCAGAGGCTCTGGTATGAAAATGAAAACCAAGTCGATAAGAAGAATATACCCCATCAGCAGATAGATGGCGCTGAACGCCATTTTACCCGCTTCCTTCGGGTTTTTACGCCCCAGCTCCTGGCCAACCAGCATGCTGATACCCTGTGAACATCCCATGGAAGGCATGAAGGCAAAGGCATTGATCGAGAGCACAATATTGGTTGCCGCCAGTTCAATGGTGCCTATTCTTCCCACCAGTAGAATAAAGATGGTGAAAGCCAGAATATCGAGACTGAACTGCATGGCTCCGGGTACACCGAATTTCAAAAGCCGGAGAAACAGACGGGGTTTAAAACGGACATCTGAAAAGAGCTGAAAGTTCTCAATGTTCCTACCCCTGAATACGAGGAAACCAGCCAACACGACCGTAAGAATGGTTGAAGCTACGGTGGCAATGCCAGCACCGGCAATGCCGAGTTCCGGGATGGGACCCACACCGAAGATTAATGCATAATCAAGCGGAATATTGACCAGCATCCCAATTATACTGATAAACATGATTGGTCTGGTAAGTCCCCGGCCGCTGAAGAATGCAAAAAAGACCTGGGCGGCAATATGAAAAACCGCTCCATGACAGAGGATTCTGAAATAGATCGCTTCGAGTTCCTGGACCGCAACATCGTGGCCGATGAACGCAAACAGCGGTGTACTCAAATATTCTGCAGCAATAAAGAGGCCGAACCAGGAAAACAAACAGAGATAGATACCCTGCCAGAGGATCGAACCAATTTTCTGCGGTTGACCGGAGCCAAAGTACTGGGCAATGAAGACGCCGCAATAACTACCGATGCCACCAAGAAAGGCCATAAACAGATATGCGCTGATACCAGCAGGTGTGGCAGCAGAAATGGCTTCAATAGAGTAATTGGACAAGAATATCCGATCGGTAAATTCCATCACCGTTGTTGCCGACATTCCAATAATAAGCGGGAAACAGACGACGATGACTTTTTTGTACCGATGGCGGTCTTGCCTGATGTATTTGCTTATAAACATGATCGGTGGTTGTCTACCACATGTTGCTATTTGTCCTAATCGGTGACTGGGCTGTCATGAATACAACATGCAACGTATTCCGTCATGCTTATTCGTACCACATAGATATTTTTATCTAATGACTCGTCATATATTTTGAGCGGATATCCGAAAAATAGAGACGCACTCCTAACCCTGTTATAGAATTTCCAGTTCAGGCCGATTGCCGGACCATATGTCTGGTATGAGCTTCCATAGAGGAGGTTGGTGTTAAGAACGGCCGAGAAACTTTTATAAAAGAGAAGGTGAGGTCAAGTTTTGCAGTACTACGATCTGCATCATGTTCGATTCCGGAAACAGTAAATGAACAGTAAATGGGTTATGTTCAGCAGCATTGAGGGCCTGGCTTGAGTATGGTGTGCTGGGTATAAAACACTATCAGAGACTTTTGACGGATAAGTCAACTCAAAGATGAGAACAGCAGAAAAGAAGATCACTATTTATGAATTTGTTTATAAGCACGTGCAGGCCAGTAGCAGCTTCTTGAAATGACGATTGAAAAAGGCTAGGTTCTCCTATGTTAGCGGTAAATAGGTCGATGGCTCCATAAACTGGATGGCAAATAACAAAGTATTATGGTGAATCTAAAAAAACACCTGAATAGCTTTCTGTCAGCACTATCACCCAGGGTGTTTTCTCTCATATTCATTTACTACTTTTCATTCTTTATCATTCCCTTTGGCTTGCGTTTACTCTCGGGTCACAGAGTCCTGCTTGGAGAACTGGTTGTTGGGGTCTGCATTTCTGCCGGCTTTGCAGCGTTGAGCGAGCTTGCTCCGACCGTGATCCGTC
>QZLB01000232.1 GCA_004796425.1 Desulfobulbaceae bacterium
AAGAAATCTGGTCTCAACCGGTGAGGAGCCGGTATTATTTGAATGTGACGAAGTTCTGCTTGCCATCGGTCAGCAAAATGCCTTTCCCTGGATTGAACCCAACTGCGGTGTCGAGTTCAACGAGCAAGGACTCCCGATACTTAACCCCGTCACCTTCCAGTCCACCCTGCCACAAGTGTTCTTTGGCGGAGACGCAGCTTTCGGCCCCGGCAACATCATCCTGGCGGTTGCCCAAGGCCACATGGCAGCCATTTCGATAGATAAGTTCTGCCGCTCCGAAGACGTCACCGAACGACCGGAACCCGAAGTCGAGCTTGCCGGCCAAAAGCTTGGTTTTCACGATTGGATCTATGATGCTGACATCACCGAAGACATACGGCAGATCGTCCCGACAGCAGATAAGGCAAAAACGCTCAAAGATCGCTTGATGGAGGTTGAACTCGGATTTCCCATCAAAACCGGCAAAACGGAAGCCAAACGATGCCTAAACTGTGATGTCCAGACCGTCTTTGACGCAGGGCTCTGTATTGAATGTGACGCCTGTGTGGATGCCTGTCCTACCAGTTGTATCAATTTTACCGACAACGGTGAGGAGGCAGAACTGCGTGAACGTCTACTGGTGCCTGCCCGCAATACTTCGCAGGACCTCTATGTTTCTGAGGAACTGCCGACCGGCAGGGTCATGGTAAAAGATGAAAATGTCTGCCTGCATTGTGGAATGTGTGCAGAGCGTTGTCCGACAACGGCCTGGGATATGGTCAAGTACACTTACAAATCTCCAAAGGCATGGGATAAATGAAACGAATTGAACAAACAAACGATTTTGTCGTAAGATTCGCCAATGTCAACGGTTCAGGGTCGGCGAGTGCCAATAACCTCTTTGCCAAAGTTGTGTACCGGTTGGGGGTTCCGGTCAGTCCGAAAAATATCTTCCCGTCCAATATCCAGGGGCTCCCAACCTGGTACGAGGTCCGAATTAGTGAAAATGGCTATCTCGGCAGACGAGGCGGAGTAGATTTCGTTGTCGCCGTTAATGGTCAGACCCTGAAACAGGACTATGAAATGCTGGTTCCCGGCGGCTACTTTTTTTATGATTCCACCAGAGATTTGCCCGAAGATTTCAACCGGGACGACATTACCATTATCGGCATCCCTCTCACCGAGCTCTGCAATGAAGAGTTCAGCAACCCACGACTTAGGCAGCTCCTGAAGAATATCATATACATCGGTGCCCTGGCCTATCTCTTCGATATTGGCATTGAACCGGTTACCGATTCAATAACCAAGCAATTCGCTAAAAAACCAAAGCTGGCCGAACCAAATGTGAAGGCCCTTGAAATCGGTTTCGAATATGCAAAAGAGCATCATACTGATGCGTGTGGCCTCTCGATCAGGCCATCCGATGCGGTTGGTGATAGAATCATGATTGACGGAAACAGTGGGGCAGCTCTTGGCGCACTTTATTCGGGCGCAACGGTTGCCGGCTGGTACCCGATTACACCATCGACCTCAGTCGTTGAAGCCTTTGAAAAGTATGCCGCCAAATATCGAATTGATCCAAAGACCAACAAAAAGAATTACGCGATTATTCAAGCAGAGGATGAACTTGCCGCCATCGGCATCGCCATTGGCGGTGGCTGGAACGGTGCGCGATCATTTACCGCTACCTCGGGACCGGGTGTCTCCCTGATGAACGAATTTCTTGGTCTTGCCTACTTTGCAGAAATTCCCGTTGTGCTGATCGATGTGCAAAGAAGCGGACCAAGTACCGGGATGCCGACCAGGACTCAACAATCAGATCTACTCTCCTGCGCCTACCTCTCCCATGGTGACACCAGAAACGTTCTGCTGCTGCCCAGTGATCCGTATGAATGTTTTGAAATGACCGCTGATGCCTTTGACCTTGCTGACCGTTTGCAGACACCAATTATCGTGGTTTCAGATCTTGATATTGGTATGAATGATCACCTCTGCCAACCATTTTCATGGGATGACAACAGGAGTTACGATCGCGGTAAGGTGATGACTGCTGAGGACCTTGAAAACCTTAGCACCAACTGGGGAAGATACCTTGACGTGGATAAGGATGGCGTCTGCTATCGAACACTGCCAGGCACCCACCCCACCAAAGGAGCCTATGTAACCCGCGGTACTTCGCACAATGAATTTGCGGCCTATACCGAAGAAAGTGCTGCGTACGAGCGCGGAATGAGACGGCTGCTGACCAAATGGGAGACCGCTCGTTCACTCGTTCCCGAGCCGGTTTTCAATATCAGAGATGAAGCAAAAAAAATTGGTGCGCTTTATTTCGGGTCCTCCACTTATGCCGCCGAGGAAGCATTTGACCAGCTTGCCGAGAATGACATGCAGGTGAACAGCATGAGAATCAGAGCCTTTCCTTTTCAGCAGGAGGTTTTTGATTTTATTGACGAGCATCAAATCGTTTTTGCCATCGAGCAGAACCGCGACTCCCAGATGAAAATACTGCTCTCAGGAGAGTGCCAGGTCGCCCCGGGTAAATTGATACC
This sequence comes from Desulfobulbaceae bacterium, assembly GCA_004796425.1. Taxonomy (GTDB): domain Bacteria; phylum Desulfobacterota; class Desulfobulbia; order Desulfobulbales; family Desulfocapsaceae; genus MADRE3. Next base: position 2,529 of record QZLB01000232.1, read on the forward strand.
AGTTACCAATTTCAACGGTCTGCCGATCACCGCCCGGATTATCATCAATCAGATTCACACGGCACTGCTGACCGGTCACAATTCTCAATTTGCTCTCAACTCCATGGAGAAGGTGAACACATGAGTTACAAAAAACCAGGATTCCGTCATCCCGAGGCCCAGAAAAACAGACTGGGATATACCAGAAAAGCTTATGAAGGTGGGATCTCAACGCTTTGCGCCGGATGCGGGCATGATTCCATCGGCTCGGCAATCATCCAATCTTTCTTTGAGATGTCCATTGAGCCGCATCGTGTGGTAAAGCTTTCCGGAATTGGTTGTTCTTCCAAAACACCGGCTTATTTTCTGGGTAAATCTCATGGCTTTAACTCGGTGCATGGCAGGATGCCATCGGTTGCCACCGGTGCCAATATGGCAAACAGCGAACTGATCTATCTTGGCGTATCAGGTGATGGCGATACCGCATCAATCGGTATGGGGCAATTTGCCCACGTGGTAAGACGTAATCTGAATATGATCTATATCGTCATGAACAATGGCTGCTACGGTCTGACCAAAGGACAGGACTCGGCCACCGCCGACAAGGGCTCCAAAAGTAAAAAAGGCGCCCCGGTAAGTCTTGAATCGATCGATCTCTGTGAACTGGCAGTCCAACTCGGTGCCGGTTTTGTGGCCCGAGGTTTTTCAGGTGACAAGAAGCAACTGATTCCAATCATTAAGGCGGCGATTGCCCACAAAGGGTTAGCCTTTGTCGATGTAGTCTCACCCTGCGTTACCTTCAACAATGCACCGACCTCAACCAAGAGTTACTCCTATGTAAGAGATCATATGGAGGCAACCGGCACCTTTGATTTTATCCCCCTGATGCAGGAGATCACCACCGATTATGATCATGGAACCACCGTTCCCGTGACCCTGCATGATGGCTCCATCGTGAAATTGAAAAAACGGGAAGACAAGGAGGTTATCAGTTCGAGAAAACTGGCGATTTCCGCCATGGAACAAGCCAAGGAAGAGGACAGTATCCTCACTGGCATTCTCTATCTTGATCCTGAAAGCGAAGACACCCACGAAATACTTGGTACCACCCAAACTCCGCTGAATACGCTGGGAGAACGTGAATTATGCCCGGGAAATAAGGTTCTCCAGGAGTTTAACAGAAGTCTCCGTTAGCAAAACCATTTTGCGGCAGAATACCATCCCTGAAAAGAGCGAGTCCTTTCGGGGATGGTGCTGTGAAAATCAACTCTCTGCACCAACGTTGTACACAACTGGTGATCACCGCCTTCACTTCACCGCCCTCCTTGACTGGTCCTACAACTTCTTGACCTGAACATAATCCTAGAGGAAATCGAAATAACCGGGTACTATCCGTGTCGACGCTCACCAAACGATGGGAGTTTCCATAACCTCCGCAATACACGGCTGTAAAAGTGGCTCGATATATCCTTTTTCAATTTGTCCTATTCATTTCACTGATATTACCAGTTGCCCCCTCTCAGGCTTCGTCGGAATCAGTAGAAATAACGCTCGCCTATTTTCACCAAGCACCATGCATGGATGAGGAAACCTATCGATATTACGAGGGATTGGTCCGCTCATTGGATTATGCCAAACTACGAGCCGTGCGTTTATTCTCCTCCTTTGAGGATACCAATGTAGAGCTTCTCACCGTGCAGCTTGAAAAACTTTCCATGATGCGGGTCAACCTTGACCAAGTGAGAATTCTTGAGACACTCTCAGCCCACCATTCCCTCCCTGCCCGGATGGGCTGGGAGCTGTTTGACCAATTGAAGCAGCTGAGGAATAGTTCAATCCAGGCGCTGACTGCAGCCAGCCAGATTAAGAGCCTGCAACCCACGCAGTACAAGACAATTATCAAAACATTTTCCACGCTTAAGGACAGTGGAAACTGGGCTGCAAAGGCCTTCTTTGAGGTAAAAGAGCTGACTGGTCAAACCGCAATTTCCGGTCTTGAAATCATCGCCCGTTTAACTCCTGTCCAGCACCGTGCCGTTGAGCAGGTCTGCAAATTGACCGAGCTCACCGGCGATAGTGCCCTCGCATTGATCAATGGTATACAATCGCTTTCAGAAGCAGATGCCGTCACCCTTCGCACCCTCTTCTCTGACAATAATCTGAGCGCAACCGATGGTAGATTTTGGCTCACCCACTATTTTGATCACTCCGGCAATAATCGCGATGAGGCTTACCGGCAACTCGGCAACGAAAAGAGCGCGCTCCTACTCACCTCTTTCTTCAATGGAGCAGACCACCTGATATGGAAAATCAACAATCTCCATGCCGTGACTGATGACTATGGTAGAGAAATCCGCACGCGCAGACTGATAAACGGCACGAATACAGCGTTGCAGGATCTCTTTAACATGCTCCATCCGGGTGCGGTGGCCCGCTACGACAAAAACTTTCAAGAATATTTACAAACAGGTCAAAAAGCGCATGCTGTAACTTTACTAAAACAGGCCACCAGTCTGGCCCGCAGATTGGTGGCCAAAGATCTTTCCTCGGCGAACCTCTATGGGCTATTGGCACGCGGCAGTGAACTCTATGATTCTTCATTCAGGGATATCCTGGTTCCCGTGCTATTCAGCTACATCAAGAAAAACCATAGCGGCTCCCTACTCGATTTCCTCAAGGAAACGGATCCAACCAATCTTTATGTGGCCGATTTCGTAATCAGTTGTGCTCAAAAAGGAAAGCTGACCTCGTTTTTCCCTGATAACCCTCAGACACAGAAAGCCATTCTCGATCTAACCGCAACCTCAGCTTTTAAAGACGAAAGAAGCCTGATCCTCTTTTCGGCAACCTTTTACACCCTGCTTGAAAAACTCCAGCCCCCCGCCCGTTCGTACCTAATCTCCCAGCTCATTGGACAGGCAGACAATGGCCAGGGGGTATTTGCACTGCAGATTCGAGTGATTTTGCAATATTATCTGCAACACTTTCACATCTATCTATCAGCAAGCGATACCAACCAGATCCGACAATTTCTGGCTTCATACGGGATGATCGACCTCTCTGCATACACCAAAACTGATTTCAGCCGCTGGAAAGCAGACAAGAAGCTGGTCAGCCTCTCCATCTTTCAGGATGATGATGATGGAGAGGCCTCTTTTCGTTCCTATATTCGCCATCTCGTCAGTAACGGTTATCGCCCCCGAATATCTCAAACATTCAAGCTGGTTGATGAGCAAAGTAGTTTTCAGCGATCAGCCCAAAAACTGATCTCGGCTGAAAACCGGAATCCGGGTTCCTCCACCGCAGCACTTTTCAGGCTGTCAGTGCAAGCACCGGTTATCACTGCCTGGGTGAAACGTGTCAACGGTTATGAGCTCGTCCACAATATCGGGGTGTATCAGAATGAGTTGACTCAGCGGTCGATATTGCGCACCTTTCTCAATGCAAGGATCGAGATGTTTGCCCAGCGAGGACACTCCTACTGGCGCCAGGAACAGCTGCTTGAGCCGATGCGCTCACTCGCCAAAGCCGGTGAAATAAGCACTGAGGATTTAACCTCAATAACCCGGTTTCTCAGTATTGGTTCCTGCGGTGGAATTAGAGTATATTCAGCACTCAATTCATTATTTAAGAACCAGGTTGATATACTGGCAACCGTTGGTACCGGTAAAGCCAGTGTCAATAACCCGTATAACCAGAAACTCTTTGAGATTATTGCCCTGGCACCGGATGAAATTGGCTGGCAGGAAGTAGCCCGCCAATCTTCTGATATTTTTGAAAAAGGCAGAGGAGCCGATTACCTGCAACCAGGGTCTTTACCGTCAATTCTGCATAAAATGATGGATTTCAGGACCGATATCTGATGGCTGTATATAAAAGAGACGAGATAAAAGCAGTACTGGATAGCATCACAGATACAAGCCATGCACCAGTATACCTGATATTTGGTGAGCGTTACCTCTGTCGTGAGACTGCTGAGTTGATAGAATCGGCACTGTTGAAGAAAAGTGGTTCTGTTCACCGTCTCGACGGAACGACTCTATCAGAATCGCAAATCTGTGCACGGATTTTGAGCCTGAGCATTCTTCCCGGCTTGCAAATCTATAGTATCACCGATTCCGGCTTATTCCATTCCAAAAAAAGTAGTGAGGAGATCTGGAAAAAAGCCGAAAAAGGTTTCCGCGATAACAAGCCTGAACTTGCGCTCAAACACCTTTCTGCATTACTGGCCGTGGCTCAACTCGAAGCGACAGGCAACCGGGTTTTTTCCGATATCTCACCGGACAGTTGGAGCAAATTTTTCGGTTTTGCTCACCCGGACAGCAGCCTTGACTGGGCTGACAAATTACTCATCAACGCACCACCCACCTCTGTGGCAGCAAAACCGATGGGAGATGGACAAAAGTTGATCGAGGCCATCACCAATGGCTTACCACCAACAAATATCTTGTTGCTGATTTCCGAAACAGTTGACAAGCGGAAGAAACTCTTCAGCCAGATCAAGAAACATGGTGTCATTGTCGACTGTTCAGTCGCTGCAGGTTCATCACGCGCCGCCCAAAAGCAGCAACAGAAGGTTGTCAGGGAGCTGGCATTGGAAACCTTGCAGCGATTTGAAAAGTCCGCGCAACCAAAGGTATTGGAAGCGCTCTATGAACGCATCGGTTTCCATCCTGTCGCGGTGGTTATGGAAGTTGAAAAACTTTGTCTTTATGCGGGGGAAGCATCGCAAATTACTGTGGACCACCTCAACACTCTGGTGAGCAGAACCAGGGAAGACGCCCTTTTTGAACTAACCGATGCGATTGGCAGTGGTAAACTGTCACGTTCCTTGAAATTTCTTGAGAGTCTTCTGAAGAGTGGAACACATAGTTTGGCGGTCGTCGCTTCACTGAGAAACTATTTCCGAAAAATGCTGATCATTACCTCACTGCAAAACAAAAAGGAACCACGATGGTCCCCCAGTATGAATGCCAATCTGTTCCAAAATCAGTACCTGCCAGCTTTGAAGGAGCAGAGCGAATGGCCGGACCTGCTGGCTGCCCATCCATATGCACTTTTTGTCAGTTTCTCCAAGGCGGCTCGATATAAACCTGATGAGTTGAAACGCATACTGTCGATGATTCTTGAGGCAGAATTCAACCTTAAGGGATCAGCCATCCCACCGCAGCTGATCCTCGAAGAATTGGTTATCTCGATGATCAATGGGGTTTCATCTGAGAGAAGATGAACCATTGATAATAAGAGCATTGAAAACAGGCCAATCAAGCTTATACTTATTCAAATGATATTTTTTGGATAATGCAAATTACGTGAAAAAAATAACGGAATTCAATGAATTAACATGGGAGAGAAGAAAGGGGATCTTCAGGGGTCTGTGCTCACTGAAGATGAGATTGAGGTAAAAGAGCCATCGCTATTTAAAGTCCTGCTACATAATGATGATTATACGACCATGGAGTTTGTTATATCCATTCTGGAAAACATTTTCCAGAAGTCGAAGCAGGATGCAACCAGAATCATGTTAAACGTTCATAACGACGGAGTTGGGGTGGCAGGAGTGTATACACGTGAAATTTGTGAGACGAAAATAGCAATTGTCCATGAACTCGCAAAAAAGAACGAGTTTCCACTCCGTTGCAGTATGGAAAAGGAATAGTTGAGTCACAATTAGTGGGAATTACTTATGCTGAGTAAAACATTAGAATCTTCCTTGATTAAGGCGATTAAAGAAGCAAAATCCTATAATCACGAGTTCGTCACGGTAGAGCATATGCTCTACGGGCTGCTGCACGATGAACTTACCACTTACATCATTAATGAATGCGGAGGATCTGTTGAAACACTCAAACAGAAGCTCGAATCGTTCTTTATTGATGAAATACCAACTATCTCCTCGGCAACCGGTGGGGACCCGACCCAAACCATTGCGTTTAACCGGGTATTGCAACGTGCGGTTGCCCATGTGCAGAGCTGCGGTAAAAAAGAAGTTGATTCAAGTGACGTGCTGGTAGCGATTTTTTCAGAGACGGAATCGCATGCCGTCTACTTTCTCAGCTCCATTGGTGTGGGTAGAATGGCTGTCGTGAACTTCGTCTCGCACGAGCTTCCCGAGGGTTTACAGCCGGAACCACTCTCCAAACCTCCGGAAAGCCCGATTATTGGCAATCAACCGGACAAGAAAGAAAAAGAAGACAAAGCACTCACCGACTACACGGTAAACTATTCCACGCTTGCCGCTGAAGGAAAAATAGACCCGCTTATTGGCAGAGCTGAAGAAGTAAATCGGATGATGCAGGTGTTGTGCCGTCGCAAGAAAAATAATCCGCTTCTGGTCGGTGAACCCGGAGTCGGTAAAACAGCAATTGCAGAAGGTCTTGCGCTGAGAATTCACGAGGATCGTGTTGCACGAGGAGCTGGAGAGAAATCACTGGTACCGGAACTGCTGCAAGATGTAGAGATTTATCTGCTGGATATGGGAACGCTGGTAGCGGGTACCAAATACCGGGGCGATTTCGAGAAACGACTCAAAAACGTCGTTGCAGCCATAGAGAAAAAGGACAATGCGATCCTCTTTATCGATGAGATGCATACCCTGGTTGGGGCTGGCGCAACCAGCGGCGGCTCGATGGATGCTTCGAACTTGTTAAAACCGGCACTTCAATCAGGCATCCTGCGTTGCATCGGTTCAACCACTTACGAGGAATATAAAAACCAGATTGAAAAAGACCGAGCGCTCTCCCGTCGATTTCAGAAAATTGATATTGAGGAGCCGACGGTCAATGACACCATCGACATTCTTAAAGGGTTGCAGTCAAAATATGAAAACCATCATGCGATTCGTTACTCAAAGGCCTCAGTGAAAGCCATGGCCGAGCTGTCTCATCGTTTCATTAATGAGCGGTACCTGCCAGATAAGGCGATCGATGTTATGGATGAGGTTGGTTCCCTGTTCAGGCTCGAAGGCAAGAAAGACACGATCGTAAAGATTTCAGATGTCGAAAAAGTTGTTTCTGGAATCGCAAGAATCCCTGCCCGAACCAGAAAAGCATCAGATCTGGAGTCACTCAGAGGACTACAAACCCGGCTCAAGTCTGTTATTTTCGGCCAGGATAGAGCTCTGGAAGCTATTGTCCAATCAGTTAAACGTTCACGGGCAGGACTCGGTAACCCCGACTCTCCGACCGGTTCATTCCTCTTCGCAGGTCCCACCGGTGTCGGCAAGACAGAGGTGGCCAGGCAGCTTGCGTCCGCGATGTCAGTTCATTTTGAACGTTTTGACATGAGTGAATATATGGAAAAACATGCGGTTGCCCGACTGATCGGTGCGCCTCCTGGTTATGTTGGTTTTGATCAGGGCGGACTGCTGACCGAAGCAATTCGTAAGCACCCCTATTCAGTGCTGTTGCTGGATGAGATTGAAAAAGCCCATATGGATATTTATTCCATCCTCTTGCAGGTAATGGATCATTCAAGCCTGACGGACAACTCGGGACGAAAAGCCGACTTCAGGAATGTCATCATCATCATGACCACCAATGCCGGTGCGCGTGAACTTGCTGCAAATACCATCGGATTTGTGGGTGACAAAAAAGGCAAAAGTGCCAAAGCAATCGACAAGCTTTTCTCACCAGAGTTCAGAAACCGGCTTGATGCCACCATCACCTTTGATCCACTTTCAACCGATTCAATGGAACGAGTGGTTGATAAGCTGGTCATCGAGTTGGAATCGCAGCTGGCAGAGAAGAAAGTGCGAATTTCACTCACCGATAAAGCGCGCAAATGGTTGGCAAAAGAAGGGTATGACCCAGATTTTGGTGCCCGCCCGTTGAGAAGGCTGATCATGAAGGAAATTGGCGATGTACTCTCGGAAGAAATTCTTTTTGGCGCCTTGGCCAGTGGTGGAACAGCCACGGTTAATCTTAAAAACAACAAGCTGAAATTCTCCTATCAATAACCATTTCGATATCATCGCACCCTTGTCCTTTGGGGGTGCGATGATTGTTCTACTTTAGCCGCTCAAATTCACACCTACCCTGCAAATGTTGCTTTAATCGGTGTTGTTCATGAAACTGCTCAAATCATTTGTGATCAGTATTCTTTTCCTGATCCTCATCTCTCACTGGGCAGGCGAGATACACGCAGATGATGACCTCGTCTCTCAAGTCCTCACGTTGACCAGCGGGGTACAAACAAAAATAGTTTGGGTTGAAGGAACCAGCGTCAAAGGATTTGATACCAACAGTGGTAGAATAAAGACCATCCTGGATGACCTTGCTGTTCCCGGCAGACCACTAATCTCAAGGGACGGCTCCCAGGTCATTTTTCATACCGGTGGCAACAAAACCGGCATCAAAGATTTTGGCAAACCACACCGCACCTATCGGGTAAACTGGAACGGAACCGATAGACGGCTGCTTACCGAAAACGGCTACCTCTGCTCGCTCTGGTTCGATGGCAAAACAGAATATGCTATCACCATGAAATCTGATCGCAAGACGTTTCTAAAACTTCCCCTGAACAAGAAGGGAAAGCCGGAAATTATACTGAGCAAAGGAAAAGGTCGAGCCGAGTTACAGTTATCAGCAGATGGGCGGCGCGGAGTACATGGGATTGGCAGTACCGGATGGATTGACTTCACGAGAAAACCGCTAAAAATCCACCGGCGCTATGGTGGCTGCCGACCGTCAATCGCACCAGATAACAGCTACCTCTGGTTTCGTTTTTACTCTTCCCATGACCGGCTAAAATTATTTGATAAAAAGGGAGAAAGCTGGGATGTAACCCTCCCCTATGGGAAGGAAGAATCATACTATCCTCGATGGACCAATCACGTGCGTTATCTCACCCATACCGGCAGAGGTAGATTCAACCAGTTGTTCCTTTCAAAATTCGCTCCTGATTTCAGAAGCATCGAAGCACATATCTCAATTTCGGGACACGCACCAATTTACCATCCCAGTGCCCGAGTCGGCTTAGCGCCTCAGAGCCCCCGTGTCTTACCTGGCTCCTGAACCGTTCAATCGTGCTGCTGATCTTTCATTTACGTATATCAAGATACCTGCCTGCGTGCCTTTTCCCGATAGATTGATTACCACTATTTGTCCATTCAAGGTGGTACACGCTGTTTTTCTTTGACAGGATCACAAAATAGGTTTAAGGCAATGGTGCCAATTGGTATCCGCATAAAAAGTGTGAACCACAATTTAAATACCCAGCAAACAGGGTAGCTCAGAGTAAGCATTATCAGAATGAGGCAGTTCGGGTACCCTCGCTACAGTAAGGATAGAGAGAACCTGTTTCACCCTGAACTGGAGAACAAAAAACCATGCTTGGATCGGTCTTGTCCCTGGGAGCAGCGCTCTTTTGGGCATCAAGTGTCATATTATTCAAGAAATGCGGGGAGGAGATATCTCCTATTCCACTGAACATTTACAAGTGTTTCGTGGCTTTTATTCTCCTTTCCCTGTCCATGTTTATCCTGGGTATCAAATTTGTGCCAGATAACCAGCCATCGGACTGGCTTCTTCTCTGCTTTTCAGGTGTGGTTGGGATCGCCCTGGCCGACATCTGCTTTTTTATCGCTCTGGAAAAACTTGGGGCAGGGTTGGTTGCTATTGTAGAATGCCTCTACCTGCCTTCGGTCATATTCCTCTCTTTTGTTTTCCTTGGTGAGCGCTTGAGCAATGGTGCCATCGTTGGAGCACTTCTCATACTTTCTGCGGTCCTGGTCAGCTCTCTTCCCAAAAGAGGTGTCAGAAAACTGGATAGTCAACGTAAGATACCGCTTGCGGGACTACTGTTTGGCTGCCTATCTATTCTTCTCATTGCAGTGAGCATTGTTTCAGTCAAGGAAATCCTTGAACGATCAGATGTGTTCTGGGCAACCTTTGTCCGCGTGGTAGCCGGTTCTGCATCACTGATCCTGATTATCGGTTTTCACCCAAACCGGAAACAGCACCTCAAGGAACTGCGATTCTCCAAAGTGTGGTTATACGCACTCCCTGCGTCGATATCAGCGAATTATCTTGCTCTGCTTTGCTGGATCGGTGGGATGAAATACTCGGCAAGTGCGTCCCAGGCTGCAATTCTGAATCAACTGTCAACGGTTATCACCTTTATCCTTGCCGCACTTTTTCTCAAAGAGCGCATTACCTTAAACAAGGCGGTGGCCATAATTCTTGCGTTCTCGGGGGTCTACCTCACCCTATTCTACTAATTGGATGAATAGATGAACAGGCTCAGGATCTGCCTACTTTGATTTCACATCTGGTTTCAGCAACCAATCGGGTCCAGAGTGCGGTTTTGGTCGGTTCATCAAGGTTTTGAAAGGCAATTGCAAATTCATTCCGGTCTGATCTTATTACGAGCCCCTCACAATCAAGCACAGAGAGGAGCTCACCATTCTCTTGAAAATTGATGGTTAGCCGTACAACAGAGTCTTGAGTGGGAATTGAATCCGCACGATTCACCGCACAACCACCCACTGAAATATCCACCAAAACCCCTTGGCCCTGGATTTGTCCGATTGCGTAACAAACCGGATGATCTAACAAGCGAAATCGCAAGTTTTCTCTGTCTTTTAAAAGTGTCAGCTGCTGCTTTGCCTCTTCTTCGGAATAGACATAAATCACCGAGTAACTTTGTGATTGCGACTCAAGATTTTTTGCCTGTTTGCTGATAACCTGACCCTCATCAACAATCCGTATGACTTCTCGTACCTTGTTTTCAATCAGGAATCCCATCAATTTGGTTAACGGTTCCAAGGCCGTCAACGCCCCTGTTTTACACGCACGCAAATCGGTGATAACGGAAAAACCCGGATCAAGATCTGCCACCGTAAACCTGACATCGGTATAGAGATGAGCCATATCAGATTTGGAAACTGTGCCGTGCAAGGTGAGGTATAAACGATTCTGTTTGTGATCAGTCTTTATCTGATAAGGGGTTCGAGCCATATCGTTTATTTCTACGGGTTAGTAAGTAGTATTCCTCAGTACCCTCGAAACTACTCCATCTCTGCAAGGCAACGATCGCTACCAGAAAATTATCTCTTTTTTCACCAGCCAATTCAAGATTTATTCATCTATGTTGCACCAAAATGAAAATCCGTGCTCAATGCAATAATTCGAGAACCCGGTTTGAGACAGCCCGCCTCTGCGAGCTGAGAAATGAGACACCAAGTAATTTAATCAGCAAGACTACGTATCTGCCATACGACTTCCTCTTCCGGTTTAATTCTATTTAGCGTTCTTATTCCATCCACTTTTTGGGTTATTTTAGCACCGTAATTTGACAGAATCACACAAAATCTCATATCATCCAGACAGTGATTAGAAGATTTGTGAACTCTGTGACATGGAAATCATCTTAAACGACATGACCATCTTCTGGTGAACTAATGCCTCACAAATTAAAATCCTCACCTCTAACAATAGCTCATTTTAACAGAAAGATAGCTATTCTTACCCTGATTTCTCTGATTATCCTCTTGGCGAATCAGCTCATGGCCGAGGAGTTCCATTGGGGTCAATCTGTGAAGGGTTTCCCGCCATTTCATATGCCCAAAGGTTCCGCCCAAAAAGGAATCTACAATGAAATGATTGATGAGATTGGCAAAAAAACCGGTGATACCTTTATTGTCCACTACTATCCGGCAAGACGGGGTATCAGCTACTTTGATCAGGGACGGGTTGATCTGGAAGTGATGGTGAGTCCCGTCTGGTGGGGTGATAATCCGCCGACCAATTCGGTCTGGAGCGTTCCGGTCTTTTATGCAGCAGACATCTTTATTTTTCATCCAAGCGTTCAGCTTGATCTCAGTCAGGGATTCGAATCATTAAAGGACACCCGAGTGGCAACCGTTGGTGGGTATCGCTATGGCGAGAATGAACCATTTATCCGTGATGATGGCCCCAATGATATCTCGACCATTAAAAAGGTTGATTCTCACCGGGTAGGCGTCGGACTCATGAACGAGTATGTCGCTAAATACCTTGCCAAAGAGCTCGATCTCAATGTTACCTTTGGTCCCACATTTATCGAAGGTGAGATGGTGATTCGGATACACAAAAGCAAAATTCATACGGTGCCAAGAATCAATCAGGCGATCACTGAATTAAAAGAGGACGGAACCTTTCAACGAATCATTGACTCCTATATTCATGAGTAGTTGTTAACCCTAAGTAATATCATGATGAATGGGCTTGATATGATCCCGCCCAACCAGTAACTAGGCATTTCTACACATCTCATCTCTCATCAGAAGGCGCTCAAAAACACCTTCAGCCACACATGCTGTTTTAATAGCTCAAGCAGAATCAATACTCTATAGATAAGATTCAAGAAATGGCAGAATTCTCAAATTGGCAATCAGCTTGAAAAACCTCCCAGTATGGGTATGTTATTCCACTAAACAGGATGAGAAAAAATGAGGCGATGTTCAAACTAATCAATTACACGAAGACCACTTTTATCCGAGTGATCGCATATCTGCTGTTAACCTTGTTTTGTACCTCTCCCATTCGCGCTGAGGTGCATCCGATCAATGCTTCCGGCCTCAACAGGAACGATGAGTGTGTGATCCTGCTCCATGGCATGGCAAGAACCCATGATTCGATGAATGACTTGCAAAGCGCTCTTGTAAAAGGGGGATACCATACCTTTAATGTGGATTACCCCTCGACGGATAAACCGATTAGAATACTCGCCTCGCAGTATATTCCACCCGCCCTTGCTCAAGCTGAGAGAAAGAGTTGCCGGAAAATCCATTTTGTGACCCATTCACTCGGTGGAATCGTTGTCCGAACCTACTTAAAAGAGAACCAACCCAATAATCTCGGTCATGTGGTTATGCTCAGCCCACCAAACCAGGGTAGTGTGGTTGCTCAGAAACTCAAAGACGAATGGTATTATCAGTGGCTCAATGGACCCGCCGGTCAGGAACTCGCAGCAGCGCCAAACTCTATACCTACCCAACTGGGCGGTGTTTCCTACTCGGTTGGCATTATTACCGGTAATACCCATGCCTTTTTTGATGGTTGGCTCCTGCCGTTTTTCGAAGAAGACAATGACGGCAAAGTCTCGATCAGTGAAGCTCGTCTGGATGGAATGACTGATTTTCTGGTGGTAGAGGAAAGCCACCCGTTTATCATGGATTCAAAGTTGGTACATGAAGAGGTCTTGCACTACCTGCAGCATGGTACCTTCAGCGAACGCTCAAAAAATAGCACCCCATAATTGAGGTTTCACTCAGTATGAACACCAGGATTTCTTTGCTTATCATCACCATCTTTTGCCTGTTCCTGGGCGGGTGCCAGCCCAAGGTTTATCTAATGCCGCCTCCCATTGTCTTTGATCAGGATACCATTCTTTTCGAGCTCTCAAACACTGAACGTGATGAAAACCTCCTTTACACCGGGTATGCAACAAACCGGCTGCCCTTTGAAAAACCGGATCGCCATAATATCTATTCAATTTTCCCCGCAGATACGCTTCGTTTTGGATTCGTCGTACACCGGGTTGGTGATCCTGGCATGAGTTGGGAAGAGCTTCGAGCGATTTCGCTGGACAATGCTCGATCAGAGGATTTGTTGATCAAACAGGAATGGCTGAGAGAGCAAGTTGTTATCGATATTTCAGAAGCCCCGATTCACTTTGATGCAGGTGCGGATGGGTTCTTCCAAAACCTCAACAACGCCCTGGATAAGACGTATGATAAAGACCTTCTCGTCTACGTTCACGGTGCAAATAGCAATTTCTACCGGGCTACCGCGCAAGGTGCCCAATATTACCACTTCACGGGTCACAACACAGTGGTTATTACCTTTTCCTGGCCATCTGCAGAAAATATTCTGAGATATAAAACCGATGTTCTGCATGCCAAGAAAACCGTCCCGGCCTTTGCTCACCTCATTGAAATTCTTGCGGAACGCACCAAGGCTCGGCACATCAATATCCTTGCCTACAGTGCAGGAGCCCAGGTCGTAACACCGGGCCTGGTCCGGCTTCGTGAGCAATACCCTGGAATGTCCCCACAGGATCTGAAAATGAAGTACCGCATTGGCGAAGTCTACTTTGCTGCCCCCGATACTGATTTTTCACCGTTTATTGACCGGTATCTCGCCTTCAAGGATATCGTTGAACGAACCACCATCAATATCAACTTCAACGATTCGGTATTGCGCTTCGCAGCAATTCAGAATGGACTTTCCCGGCTGGGTCGACCAAACCTCTCGGAATTGACTGATGACGAGCGAATCAATGTTTTTGAAATGATTCGCAGTGACCGTCTCGATATCCTTGATGTGGGAAACTCGGACGCACTGCAACTGGGTGGTGCCCATGACTCATGGTACAACCACCCCTGGGTCAGCAACGACCTGCTCCTGCTAATGCTCCATAATGCTGATCCAGATGATCGTGGTTTGGAGAGATACGAGTATGGAAGCGGTTCAACGGGATATTACTTTCCGGAGAATTACCAGGAGATCATGACGGAACTACGCAGAATTTCCCGGGAAACCTTCCTGCAAGATTACCTCGACCAATAAGACTTCCCACCTGACAATTCAGCTAAACGATCTAGACCCCGACCCGGTCAATGATCTTCTCCAGATAATGTGATTTAAGTTGTCTACTGGCCAGGATTTGTTTTGCCGGGGGCAACGCAAAAATCACCCCAAACACTGCAGCCAGGGCTCGATGGCTGAAAAGCACCTGGTTGTCAAACAACAAGTGCTGCAGTTTTCCCCTTTCAATAGCCATAATCACCGTGCGGTGGGTCGAATCACGAGGCGTTATAACCCGCTGGGGTCGCTGAATGAGCGTCAGTTGCGCATCGGGACATCCACGCACACAAACGCCACACCCAAGACAGAGCTTCGCATCCAATTTGGCTATTCTGCGTTTTGGCTTTTTCGGATTATTTGCTGAAACTAAAGACATGGCCTGTACCGGGCAGAGATTCACGCAGGTGCCGCACCCGGTGCAAGACTCTGATATCTGTGGCAGATAGTTGGTGGTGTGGACCGGTTCCAGAAAAGCGAATCGCTGAGCGGCAAGCATCGCCTCACAGCAGCAGCCGCAGCAATTACATATAAAATTGACCCCTTCCCGAACATTTTCACCGAATTGCACCAGGTTATGTTCATACGCCTGAGCTAACAGATCCAAACATTCGGTTTTATCAACCTCCCGGGCATGGCCATG
>QZLB01000004.1 GCA_004796425.1 Desulfobulbaceae bacterium
TCCTTACAGAATCGCTCCTTGTTCAAATCAAGAGAATAGTGTTGCTGCTGGATTACCTGGTCATTAAAATCTATTTCTCCGGTAATTTTGAACCCATGATAAGGAGTGACCTGAATCGCACAATCACCTTCTTCAAAATAAATTGGTTTGATGATTTTAAGCACCTTGCGAAATCCACGCTGCTTTTGCATGCCGGCGGAATCTATAAGTTTGAGAAATGGTTCAGCACTCCCATCCATAATAGGGACTTCTGGTGAATCTAATTCAATATCGACGTTATCGATACCACTACTTCTCAGCGCGGCCAGAAGATGCTCGATTGTGGAGATGCGAAAGTTATCGTTTCCGATCGTGGTTGCGAGCTTGGTATCTACAACTTTATCCATATGCGCCTGGATGAAAGATGGTGTCTCAAGGTCAGTCCGAAAGAATCTGAAGCCGTTATCTACCGGTGCTGGTTTAATGGTGAGGTTAACCGTTCGACCGGAATGGAGACCGGCACCACAACAGCTTGCCTGGTTCTTGATGGTATGTTGATGTGGGTTTAATGGGGTTCGCATCTGTCTATCTCGAAAAATTAATTATTGTTCTTACTGTGCAAATTTAATACCAGATGTTATTTGGAGATTCACTGTTCGGTGAGCTAAAAAATATAACAGAAAAACCGAGGTATAGATAGCTTAACGGATGTTATGTTTTTGCTAAGCAGTGTGTCAATAATCACACGATTGTGTGTTTATCACATATTCCTGACAGTTTTGTGTTGTCATGGTTTATTGAGACAACACAGCATCAAGGTGCGATAGAAGGGCAGCTTCAGGGACCAGTTTAAGAGAAGCGGTGTAGAGCGGAGCTGTGGAAAATAACCCTGGACCTAATTTCACCAGGTCTTTTTCAGTCGTGATTAACCCCTGGCAACCTGATGAAAGACGGTATTCCTCAAGTTGTTGGATATCTTCTATCTGATAGGAGTAGTGATCGGGAAAGGTTATGAACGCTTCAACGCTCAGTCCGGAATGTTCAAGGGAAGTTTTGAAGCGATCAGGGTTGGCGATACCACAGAAACAGAGCAGAGGAGAGGGGAGGTTATCCGAGGTTACTGGGGTTGAATTAATTGTGCTGTCCTGGTTAACCTGCCATTTTTTAAAGTCTGAAAGTTCTCTATATATTTTATAAACAGGTATATCGGGATGTCGTTCTTCAAGTAATGCTTGCAATTGTCCCGCACGCTTCTCGGTTGAAGAGTCAATCCCGGTGATACCAAACGCATCGGCTCGGGATAAGGAAAAGACAGATTCCCGAAGGTCGCCACCGGGAAAAACTCTGCTATTACCTGCAAAGGTTATGACATCAAACAAGACCAGATCAAAATCTCGTTGCACCGCCAGATGTTGGAATCCATCATCTAAAAAAAGTAAATTGCAGCCATAGTCTTCTATTACACGTCTACTCGGTATCCGACGCTTTCTCCCTGTCGCAACCACGATATCAGATGTTAATCTGGCTATAAGGGAAGGCTCATCGCCGCTGAGTTCCGAGTCGAGCAAGATATCCTTGCCATCCGAGACAATATTGCATGAGCTTCGACTCTTCCCACGATATCCTCTACTTATCACCGCCGGTTTAAAGTTGCGTGCTTGACAATACTGGGCAAGATAAATTACCAGTGGGGTCTTGCCTGTTCCTCCCATTGTAAGATTACCAATAGAAACGACCGGAACCTCAAATTTCTCTGATCTGAATAAGCCAATCCGATAAAACAGAGCCCTCAACTTCATCAGAATAGAATAGATCGGCGAAAAGGGGAAACCAATCAGAAAGAGGAGTCTTTTGTTAGGGGTATTCATAATTACAAATATATTGATATAGTCATCACTATTGGTCTGTTAATTAGCGGTAAATGCTGGTTTAAGCAAGTACTACTTCAAATAGGAAAAGCGTATTTTTTTAAAGTGTGGTATTTGCCTGGGAAGCATCATTAGGCTACAGAAAAGTCTTTCGTTTATATTAATAGTTCGTATTAGTCTAAATGGCTCGTTCTTATTTATACCCTCGATAATAGAAACAATAGTAAGTCGATGCCATAGAAAGTGCCGACTACAGCCTGAAGATAAAGCTGACAACCCCCTTAAGGAACCCAACATAAAACGTGTTCTGGCAAAAGAGTTACCCCGGGTAGTCGCTCTCAATATCGCCTTCAGAAAACTCCGGGGTGTCACTCTCCAGAAGTTTTTCTGCTGTTCACTGCCCTCAAAGCTTTTGGCTGTTAAAGCCCCTCAAGCTTCAAATGATGCTTGGACTTTGTCTACAGGTTATCCTTAATCCAAACATTTCTCATGATAGTTAAATAGATGCTGAGTCCTTTAAAGGCTGGTCAATCAGAAATGCGCTACTGTCCACAGAGCCCTCAAGCACAAACTCCTCAAAGGATCTCGAATACTCCAAAAACACGCTTAGAAATTGTTGCAAGGTGAAGTGGTTATGCTATCATTTCTTCATTGTAGTCATCATGCCATCCATGTGAATTGTTTTCCAACAAAAAGCTTTTCTCGAGTGGACGATCGCTCGTCAATTTTCAGCTCCTTTCAGGAACAGGGGCTATCATTTATTTCAATCGCAAAGTACGCAGGAATATTTTATTTGTTTTAGTTAAGGCATTGTTATGTTTTGCTTAGTAGCTTCTCGGAAAGTTTTGCTCCCACAATCTTCTGTTGTGAATGTGAGCTGTTTAGATAAAGTTGATGGATTTTTTAACTTCCATTTTTGAGAAATGATGCTAATAAGAGGGTCATGCTTTAAGTTTGAACTCAAAAAAGGCTTACTGTGTTTTTGAGGGAAAATGTAAAACAATTAAATTTGAAGGAGGGAAAAGATGAAACTTCGTAAGAAACTACTTGCAGTAGGACTGGGTTTTGGATTTATGGTTACTTCGTCTGCAATGGCAGCTGATACTATTAAATTTGGTATCATTGGTCCTCACAGTGGTAACCTTGCATCCTACGGTCTACCAAGTGTTAATGCCGCAAAACTCGTGGTTGATAAAATGAACGCCGCTGGTGGTGTTAATGGTATGCAGATTGAACTTCTTATTGAAGATGACGAGTGTGCACCTGAAAAAGCGACTAATGCAGCCAGTAAACTTGTTTCAGATGGCGCGCAGGTAGTTCTTGGCGGTATCTGTTCAGGAGCAACAATAGCTGCAATGCCAATTTTTAAAGATGCAGGCGTTCTGGCAATGTCTCCTTCAGCAACCAATGACAGTCTTACCACAAGTGGAGATTACCCTAACTTTTTCAGAACCATCGCACCAAACTTCGCCCAGGCTCCACCAATGGCTGATTTCACCATGGACAAGCTCGGCGCCAAAAAAATCGCTGTAATCCACGATAAAGGCGACTACGGTAAGCCACTCGCGGAAGGAGCCAAAGCTCACATCGAAAAGTCTGGCAAAGCTGAAGTAGTTCTTTTTGAAGGTGTCACTCCAGAGGCCGTTGATTATTCTGCCATCGTACAGAAAATCAAACGATCTGGTGCTGATGCTGTTATCTTTGGTGGCTACCACCCAGAGGCATCAAAAATTGTTTCAGGTATGAGAAAGAAACGCCTCAAAGCTGCATTTGTTTCCGATGACGGTGTTAAAGACAACACCTTTATTAAAGTAGCTGGAAAGGATGCAGAAGGTGTTTACGCTGCAGGCCCGCAGGATAACAGCGACAACCCGCTTTCTACTAATGCTGCTGCGGAACATAAAAAGGCATTTAATTCAGACCCAGGTGCATTCTTTGATGGTGCATATGCTGCTACCACAGTTATCTTAAACGCCATAGCTAAAGCAGGTTCCACCGAGCTTGACGCCATGAAAAAAGTACTTCAGACTGAAATGGTTGATACCCCAGTCGGAAAAATCAAATTTGATGAAAAAGGTGATGCCATTGGTGTAGGCTTCTCCATGTATGTTGTTAAAGATGGTGCGTTCATTCTCGCTGATTAGACTTTAATACATACTGCCAAACTTTTATCTGGAACAGGTCTTTATTGACCTGTTCCAGATTTTTTTTAGGTCTGAGTTTATGGATTATTTTATAGAACTTTTATTTAGTGGGCTCACCAGAGGCTCGATTTATGCATTAATTGCTCTTGGGTATACAATGGTTTATGGAATCATCGGTCTGATCAATTTTGCTCACGGTGAGATTTACATGATTGGTGCTTTCACTGCATTTATTGTCGCAACGGTATTAACAATATTTGGCTTTCCGTTGCTTGCCATCGTCATTCTTGCAGGGCTTGCTGCAGCAATCTGGGCAAGTTCTTATGGATACACCATTGAGAAAATAGCGTACCGCCCATTGAGACATGCCCCGCGTTTATCCCCTCTTATCAGTGCCATCGGCATGTCAATTTTCCTTCAGAATTACGTCTTACTTGCACAAACATCTGAGTTTCTCCCATTTCCTGAACTCATCCCGGATTGGGAATTCGTTGAGCCTATAGCACATATCATAGGCACAACTGACATTGTTATTTTAGCAACAACAACCATCGTGATGATAATCCTTACTTTGGTTATTAAATATACTCGATTAGGAAAAGCCATGAGAGCAACGGCACAGGACAAAACCATGGCCATGCTCGTTGGTATAAATGTGGACAGGATTATCTCTGCCACCTTCATTATTGGTTCTTCTCTGGCTGCTATTGGTGGTCTGCTTATTGCCTCACATATTGGTCAGATCAATTTTTACATAGGCTTTCTCGCCGGAATTAAGGCCTTTACCGCAGCAGTACTTGGCGGCATCGGTTCCATTCCAGGCGCAGTGCTAGGCAGCCTTGTTCTTGGGCTTACAGAGAGTTTTGCCACAGGGTATGTGTCAAGTGACTATGAGGATGTTTTTGCATTTTCCCTGCTTGTACTGATTCTTATTTTCAAACCCTCTGGAATTTTAGGTAAAGCCGAAACCCAAAAAGTTTAAAAGAACCCGCTATACATATGCTTTCAATTACAGAAATTAAAAAATCTTTCCTGACGTCATTATGGTTTGTGTTTCTTACATTCCCATTGATGGTCATCAAAGTTGATTCCATCGAGAGAACAATGCACTGGAGATGGGAGAACATGCTTTACGTTGGAGTCGGAGCCTTTATTTTATCTTTTATTGCCAGACTGCTCATGAAGCAGCGTGAAAATAAAGAGTCCGATAAGGAGGGTGAAGACGACACCAAACAGCAAGTATCACTGATTCATAGAATAATCATGAACCCCAAACAGCGTCTGATTTTTGGGGGAATATTGATTGTAATAGCAATTGTTTACCCGCACCTCTTTTCCAGCTATCAAACAATTATCATGACCACTGCCCTGATGTATGTTGTATTGGGGCTTGGCCTGAATATCGTTGTTGGTATGGCTGGCCTTCTTGATCTTGGATTTGTTGCATTTTATGCTGTGGGCGCATACACTTACGCGCTTTTACATCTTCACTTTGGGCTCAGTTTTTGGATAACCTTGCCAATTGGCGGTCTATTTGGAGCAATCTTTGGTATTCTTCTTGGTTTTCCTGTTCTGAGACTGCGCGGAGATTACCTTGCTATCGTAACCCTTGGGTTTGGTGAAATTATCCGCTTGGTGTTGGAAAACTGGGGAGAGTTTACCCAGGGGCCAAGCGGAATTTCAAACATTCCTCGCCCCGGTTTTTTCGGTATTGATATGTCCCTTGATCAAGCCATAATTTATACCTATTACATTGCCTTTATCATGGTTATCATAACCATTTTTGTCGTAAACAGGCTTCAGGATTCCAGATTGGGCCGAGCCTGGATTGCCCTGAGAGAAGATGAGATTGCCTGTCAGGCCATGGGTATCGACAAGATGAAAACAAAACTTGTAGCTTTCTCTCTCGGTGCTCTATGGGCTGGTTTTATGGGCGTCATGCTTGCCGGTCATACCACCTACATTAACCCTAAGAGCTTCACCTTTATACAGTCGGCTATTATTCTTGCCATTGTAGTTCTTGGTGGAATGGGGTCAATAGTTGGCGTGATTATCGGTGCCCTGATATTAATTCTGCTACCCGAGTATCTGCGGGGATTATCAGAATTTAGAATGCTTGCTTTTGGTGCAATTCTTGTTTGCACAATGGTGTTTCGTCCTCAAGGATTAATATCAAATATACGAAGAACCTATCGTTTTGAGAAAAAAGAAA
>QZLB01000056.1 GCA_004796425.1 Desulfobulbaceae bacterium
AGGGTTGCAGGCTGCGCGATCTTCTCCCTGTCCGAGGAGCGGCAGCCAAAGACAAGCACTGGTTTAATCGCCTCAAGACTAGCACTAAACAATAAAAATGTCCGCAGGAAACTGAAATAAAAATGGGTCCGCATGGACACTTGAATCGAGCATTTTCAGCCGCTTCATTTACCTTTTTTATCTTCCATGGTATCCTGAGATTCATAACTGACTATTTATGCATCAAAAATCTTTTGTCTGGAGGGGGACAATATGCCAAATCAAAAACCGAAAACTGCCCTGCTTACACCAAATCAGAAAACCATGCTACTCGAAATTGCCAAGAGCGGCGTTGCCCTGATCAGCCAGCGCGCCCAGGTTCTGTTGCTGCTCGACGATGGCAAATCACACGCCCAGGCATCAGCAGAAACCGGCCTGACCATCGGCCAGGTCCGTTATGCCCTGACCCGATTCAGAAAGCTTGGAGAAGCTATGTTTCCAGCCTTTCCGCCTGAGCCGGCAGCAGAGACCCCCGTAACTGAAACAGTTGCTGAAAAGAAAGAAAAACCGGTAAAAAAGAAGAAAAAGACCAAAACCCAAAAATCAGATAAGAAGAAAGCGGACAAAAAGAAAAGCAAAGAAAAGGTTGAGAAACCAAAAAATAAAAAGGCTGCCAAAAAAGACAAAAAGAAATCCAAGAAGAAAAAAGGGCGCGCCAAGAAAAAATAAAGCTCACCCCTCCGGGCTACGTGCCCGGGGGGTGAGAGATTCAAACGCTTATGCAAAACCTCAATGCTCGGCAGAAAAAAATCCTGGCGATTGCCCGCGAACAGGGGAAAGTTGCGGTAGAAAAACTCTCCTCCCGGTTTTCCGTTTCAGCTCAAACCATCCGCAAAGATATCAATACCCTCTGCAAGAATCAGTTCCTTCAACGAGTCCATGGCGGGGCGATTGTCGGTTCAGGTATTGAGCATCTTAGTTATGAAGCTCGAAAGGTTCTTGCGCCTGAGGCAAAAAAAGCGATTGGCAAAAAGGCTGCCAAATTGATCCCCAATAATGTGTCAATTCTCCTGAACATAGGCACGACGACAGAAGAGGTGGCCCATGCGCTGAAAAGACATCGTGGCCTCCTGGTAATCTCAAATAACATAAATGCCGTTGAAATCCTGCGCCACTCAAGTGGAATCGATGTGGTAATTTCCGGTGGACTGGTAAGAAAATCAGACGGTGGACTGGTTGGAGAGGCGGCCGTGGACTTTATTAATCAGTTCAAGGCAGATTATGCAGTCATTGGAGTATCGGCAATTGATGTGGAAGGTGCGCTCCTGGATTATGATTACCGTGAAGTTCGGGTAGCCAAGGCAATCATTGCCAACGCCCGCCAGGTCGTGCTGGTTGCAGACGAGCTGAAATTCTCACGCAACGCCTCAATTAGAATTGGTCACCTCTCTCAGATCGACACCCTGGTAACCAACACCCTCCCGCCAGAAAACATTCAAAATATCTGCAAAACCCACGAGGTAAACGTTGAGATTGCAGAAACCTGAACGACAGAACTTCTCATTTTTCCCTGAATGATTATCATTTCATAAATTACTTAAACTTGTATATCTACCACTGATGGGGTATATGTTTCTCCCTGAAATTTACCACTGGTAACACAGATAGATTTGACCGCATCATTACAGGAGCTTTTCATGAAATATTTTTTCGCATTTCTTACCACTTGCTTGCTGACCATCACCGCTGCCCAGGCCGAACAACGCACGTTTGGTGCGGGTGTTACAATAAATGAGACGATCGCCGTATCCACGATTTTGGATAAGCCGGAACAATACGTCGGCCAACAGGTTCGAATCGAGGGGATTATCCTTGATGTCTGCTCAAAAAGAGGCTGCTGGATATATGTCGCCTCGGATCGCCAGGGGGAAAAAATACAGGTAAAAGTAACCGACGGTGAAATTGTCTTTCCCATGGCCATTGCCGGCAGACTCGCTGCTGTTGAAGGCATCGTGGAAATCCTCGATATCTCAAAAGAACAGATGATTGCATACCTTCAGCACATTGCCGAGGAGAAAGGTCAGCCGTTCGATCCCTCAACAGTGAAAGCTGAACGGATGATCCGCCTCGTTGGTCTTGGCGCGCAACTGTTAGACTAGGTGAAGTGCGCGATATGAAGTGGCGGAAAATCAACAACGTCATCCATCGAGATCTCGGCTACCTCTGCTTTGGGCTGACAATCCTTTATGTTATTTCAGGAATCGCCGTTAATCACATCCAGGACTGGAATCCAACCTACTCGATCACCCGCTCAACCACCGCCGTTGATCTCTCAGGTGTCGATCTGCAGAATAACAATACGATCACCCTGGAGGTTTTGAGTCAACTCGATGAGCAATCGCCTTTGAAAAACATCTTCAGGGTCGATGCCAACACTCTGAAAATATTTGTCAAAAACAATAACATTACGGTCTATCTCGATCGCTCTGAGGTGTTCCAAGAGAAATCAATTAAGCGCCCCCTGCTTTTTGAGGCGAACTTCCTCCATCTCAATCATGCCAAGAAGCTCTGGACCTGGTTTGCGGATCTTTACGCACTCGCGCTTGGCATTCTCGCCATTACCGGGCTCTTTGTCCTTCGTGGTAAAAAAGGAATTACCGGGCGAGGAGCCTGGCTTACTGCGGCAGGTATTCTTATTCCGATTTTCTTTCTCTGGCTCTATACGTGAGAATTGCGGTTTAACGTCTAGCCAAGATGGCCATAAAAAGTGCGTATGAAAAACTCTTTGCAGCACAGACATTTCTTTGTAGTTTAGAATAATATGAGAACTAATGATTAGTTTGTAATTAACTTTTTAACCACGCTTATCCTCCATGACATCAGGACCCGCTACAGAACAGCAGTTACCTGATAAAAGACCCACCCTCGTATCACTTGCGGCCTTTGTTGTCGTTATTGCCGGTATGAAGACGGCGAGCTCTCTCATTGTTCCGTTTCTGCTCGCCCTGTTCCTTTCCATCATCTGTCTGCCGCTGCTTCTCTGGCTCAAACGATTCAACGTTCCAGAACCACTGGCTCTGCTCATTATTCTTGTCCTGGTCATCGGGTCGTGGTTCTTCATGGTCATATTGGTTGGCTCCACCCTCGCCGAATTCACTGGCCTGGTACCGCAGTATCAGGATCGAATGAAACTTCTTATTTCCCAGGCATACAGCTGGCTGGTGAGTCGGGGGGTAGAAGTTGACAAGACAATGCTCGATTCTATTTTTGATCCGGGCCGTATCTTGCGGCTGATAACCAATACCATGAACAGCCTGGTGGCCATTCTCAAGAACGCCTTCTTTATCCTGTTGATGTTTTCTTTTCTGATGATTGAAGCGAGCGGTTTTCCCGAGAAAATCCAAGCCATGAGAAGATACAAAGAAGGGAGCCTCTCCAGCTATACGGCTATTATTGGAATGGTAAACAAATATCTTGGTATCAAAGCCTTGACCAGTCTGATCACCGGTGGCTTAATCTATTTCGGACTGCTCATGCAGGGGGTCGATTTTCCCATTCTCTGGGCGTTACTCGCTTTTATTCTTAATTTCGTACCGACCATTGGCTCGCTTATTGCCTCGATACCTGCGATCCTGCTTTCACTTGTTCAGCTGGGGTTTTCCAGTGCCCTGACCACAGCCATCATCTTTCTCGTGGTTAATACCCTAATCGGTTCCATTGCCGAACCGAAAATTATGGGACAACGGGTTGGGCTCTCAACCATTGTAGTGTTTCTCTCCCTGATTTTCTGGGGGTGGGTTCTTGGACCGGTGGGAATGCTTTTATCAGTCCCCTTGACCATGGCCGTGAAGATTGGTCTGTCGGAAAACGAAAACACCCGCTGGATTTCGATCATGCTGGCACCAAACAGAGAAGTGGCACAATTGCGGAAACAACAAACCGAACAACCTCCGCAAACGTAATTCGCGGCTGGCTCCCCTTGTCTGTTATTCTGCCACTTTTCGAAGCTGCAATGTTCCCCCATCTGCCAAGGTGTCAACATACAGCAACTCATCTTTAAAGAAATAGTTAGTAGCGTTTTCCATCAGTGTGAGAAAACGGGGCGCAGGGGAATCAGGTTGCCAGGCAGCCATGGTCATCATCAACGGTTGTGGTAGTCTAAGATTCGCACCTTCTGTTTCATACTTGCCGTTAATCACGTTGTTTTCAAATTTCATATGTATTCGGCCGTCGGCCATGAACCGGATCTGATAGACCTGACCCTCAAGGGGAAGAATCTGCTGTTTGGGGGTTACTGCTTTTAGAATCTCCCAACTGCCGAGAATATCTCCTCCATTTAATGAGGGATTCCCGCCACCCGAAACGAGAGTGGGCATGATTATCATAGTAAGTAACAAAAGTAGTGATTTCAGCAAGCCTGATCTGTTCATCATTATCTCCTTTGAAAAACCAGGGACAGAACACGTTTTAGTTCTTTAATCCATTCATTCGAAGGACACGGTTCATCCGCCTGATTATATTTGAATTATTTTTGAAGTGGTATTGTTCAACTACCAACATGATATGGTCCTCAGGTTGAAAGACCTCGACCTTCTCATTCAGCCTGCCATTGCCTTCAAAAACAATGCAGCGCTGTTCAGATTGCTTCACGACCTTTATGCCGAATATAGACGGCATGGTGATTAATGCTAACTAGGACAATTTAATCTTTGTACTACTCTTAACCGTATCCAGAACAAATGAGGTCTTAATATTCTGGATACCCGGGATGCCTGACAGTTTGTTGTTTACAAATGAGGTGTAACTCTCCATATTCCTGGTCACCACTTTGAGCAGGAAATCCACATCTCCGGTCAATTGATAACATTCCTGGACCTCCTCCAGCGCTGCCAGCTGATCTATAACCGTTCGCAATGATGAAACCTGGTGCAGGCTTAGTGAAACAACGACCATCGCCATCAGTTCATAGCCAAGGAGTTGATGGTTGAGCAGTGCGACATAGCGGTCAATCACCCCCGCAGCAACCAGTTTTTTTACCCGCTCTAGCATTGAGGGTGCAGAAATAC
Organism: Desulfobulbaceae bacterium; assembly: GCA_004796425.1. GTDB lineage: Bacteria > Desulfobacterota > Desulfobulbia > Desulfobulbales > Desulfocapsaceae > MADRE3. The sequence goes on from QZLB01000056.1 coordinate 5,046, forward strand.
CAACAATTTCAGCCAACCGTGCGTTGGTAATCCGACCATCCTGCTGAAGCACATCCAGAATCTTGATATCTATCTGATCAAGTGTGAAGTCCATCGCAACCATCCCATAAATATATTTAATTAGCGATATATAAAATAATACAAAATATAATTAGAAAGAAATCACCTGTCAATATACCTCCCCTAACCATCTTAAGTCAACAAAGATATCTCTTTAATATAAGTTATTAAGGCGCTTTGACAATCAACTAGCCCAACCAAATAGTCGCTTGACTTGCGGTTAATTAAATTATAGATAATAACCCTGCCTACTAATAAATAGACCAAACTGATTTGACTCGATAGCGGTACGAGAGGGAAAAATGAGACACGCAACTCGATTTATTGAACAGGAAATGGCCAGTAAGGTTTTGAAAGTTGATATCGCCTGGGGGTCAGCACTTTTTGCCATCACCGCTTTTCTCCTAATCCCGGCCACTCATCAACTTTTTGTTGAGGTTTCACAAACCCATGTCTACCTGATGGCGTTTGCCAAATTTTCCCTACTGGCAACAATGGGTGAATTGTTGGCTTTGAGAATTATCAATAGCGAATGGGTAAAACCGAAAGGTCTCTGCTGGCGGGCACTGGTCTGGGGTCTTCTGGGTGCGCTCATTGCCTTGGTCTTCTACCTCTATGCGACCGGTGTCTCTGCTGCTCTTGAACGAGGGCTCTTGCCTACCTTTGGGAAAGAGGGGATGATGGCAAAAATAGTTTTTGCCTTCTTCACCTCTATACTGATGAATCTTCTTTTTGCCCCCACCTTCATGGCATTTCATCGGGTTACCGATACCTATATCGATATGGCTGATGGGAAAATAACCCGTATCATGCAGCTTGAACTGACTGATGTACTGAACCAGATCGATTGGAATTCCTTTATTAAAATCGTTATCTGCAGGACAATTCCGTTATTCTGGATCCCCGCACATACCACCACATTTCTGCTGCCACCCGAGCATCGTGTTCTCGCCGCGGCCTTTCTATCAATTGCGCTTGGGGCAATCTTGGCACTTTCAAAAAGGGGACAACATAAGGAGGTGTCAA
>QZLB01000036.1 GCA_004796425.1 Desulfobulbaceae bacterium
CCCCATCGCCGGATTTCAGCTGCAACAGCGAAAACTTGCCGAAATGGTGACCGAGCTCACCAAAGGCCAACTGCTGGCCCTGCAGCTTGGTCGTCTCAAAGACACCGGCACCTTCAGTCCGGCCCAGGTATCGATGGCCAAGATGAATAATGTTGATATGGCCCTGAAAATATGCAGAACCGCCCGGACCATGCTGGGGGCCAACGGCATCATGGGTGAATACCCGATCATGAGACATGCCAACAATCTTGAATCGGTTTACACCTATGAAGGGACCCATGATATGCATACCCTGATCATTGGCCAGGAAGTAACCGGTATTGCCGCGTTCCGTTAGTCTGCAACGCCCATTGCATCTGATTTTTTTAAAGATATTTGTTGCTTAAATGAACGCCCCACCCAATATTTCTATATTTCTAGAAATATTGATTGACATTTGTTGCAACCCCGTTTACCGTAAGGATGAATTGCATCACGCTCATGCGGGAGGAAAGAGATTTGCAGATCGCTGAAGCAGCCAAAAAATTTACTGAATTGGGTAATCCGACCAGGCTTTCGATATTTAGACTTCTGGTCAAGGCTGCTGATACCGGTTTGTCCGTTGGTGAAATTCAGAAAGAACTCGATGTGCCCGGTTCTACCCTGTCACATCATATCCAGCGACTGGTTAATGTCGGCCTGGTCGCCCAACGGCGCGACAGCCGAACGCTCTATTGTGAACCGCAGATCATGGTAATTCAGGAGCTCGTCACCTTTTTACTGGCAGAATGTTGTACGCGGCAGACTCAGATTGACCCTGTGCAACCGGATTGATTTTTTTTGGTTCGTTATTTCGAATATTCTAGAAACATGGAGGAAGCGGTGGAATTGTCAATTAGTTCTATAGCACTGAAGGAGAGTTTGAGCTTTTTTGTATACACCATGGCGGAACTGGCCGTTCTGTTCATCGGCATCAGCTTTTTGGTCGGGGTGATCAATGAGTACCTTCCGCAGGAAAAGGTCAAGCAATGGCTGTCGGGTAGAAACGGAAAAGGATATATTCTCGGTTCTCTGCTTGGAGCCTTGACCCCATTTTGCAGCTGTTCAACCATTCCATTCATGGTCGGCTTGATCAGAGCGAAGGCTGGATTTGGTCCCACCATGGCGTTTCTATTTACCTCCCCCCTGGTAAACCCGATTATCATCCCACTTTTCGCGGCTCTGATTGGTATAAAAATCACCGTTATTTATGCGCTTACTGCTATTTTGTTATCAATAAGCGTTGGATACCTACTGGAACGGTTCGGTTTTGCCCAATACATCAAGACCGATATCACCGCTGACAGCTGCAGTGACTGCAATGAAGTCTCGGACAAGGGCACGATTCCTGTCAACCAAACGAGCTGCTGCGGTGACTCACCTCAAACAGAACTTCAGCCAGTGCTGGCCCGGGAAAACAGCTCAGGTCCGACGATAGCTACCGTCCAGGGTCCGCCGATTCCGATTGCTTCAGTAACCACGAAGAGCAGTACCTGGGGAAGAATTTTCTACGACGCCGTCAAATTGTACAAGTCCATGCTGCCATTTATTATCATCGGGGTCACCATCGGTGCGGTGATCCATGGGTTCCTGCCGGCAGATTTCGTAGCCACGGTTGCCGGATCGGACAACCCCTTTGCCATACCGGTTTCTGCAGTCATCGGAGTTCCGCTTTATTTGAGGGTCAGCACCATGATCCCGATTGCAGCAACGCTGATTGCCAAGGGAATGAGCATTGGTGCGGTACTTGCACTGATTATCGGCGGGGCTGGAGCCAGTTTACCCGAACTCGCGATGTTAAAAGGTTTGTTTAGAATTCCACTGTTGGCTGCCTTTATTTCATCGGTGATTTTCATGGCAGTCTTCACCGGATTTTTTGTCAACTATCTGGTGCTTTAAACGCAGCTGGAAAAAATTGTGTGATTTGAGAACAACAGGAAATGATTATGGATACAACAACTGATAACGCTGATCAACTTTTTGAAGCTGGCTATTATTGTGCCGAAACCGTATTACTGACAATTGCCAGCGAAGAGGGGATCTCGTCTGATTTGATCCCCGCTATTGCCACCGGATTTTGCAGCGGCATCGCCCGAACCTCTCAGATGTGTGGTGCTTTGAGCGGTGGTATCCTTGCCTTGAATATGATATATGGCCGTCGATCGGTTAATGACTCGGTTACCCAAAATTATACCGTGGTACAAAAGCTGCTGAAAGAGTTCAAAGAGAAATTTGGCAGCCAAAACTGTGGAGAATTACTGGGGTGCGATCTGGCGACCAGAAAAGGCCAGAAAGAATTTCTTGAACGAGAGCTTTACCAGGACTGCCAACGTTACAGCCGGGAGACCGCGGCGATGGTACGAATGATTATTGATCAGCAACCGTTTGAAAACCAACCTCACGAATCATCAACAAATTCCTGCAAACCGCGTGAGGAAGAAGTCAATAGCTGTCGTGCACCTGTTGAATCTAAAGGCTGATTTTTTTCATTTTCATGATGGTTGAGACGGCTATCCCGAGCAGAAACCCGATAGCCAGATTACTCGCCAGGCTTACACCACCGATCAGGATCACCACAAACAACTCTTCCCTGGCATCAACATCAACAATGGTAGTACCCAACTGCAACCCGGCAAACAGGAGCAGGACTCCCAGGATGGAGAGCGGTAAGAGTTTTATGACAAAGAGGACCTGACTCCCGAAGACCATCACAAAAAGCAAAAAAATTGCACCTATAATCAGGTTTGAGCCACCTGTCCGTGCACCGAAACGATAGCGGGATGCAAGCCCTCCGGCGCCATGGCACATCGGCATCCCGCCGATAATAAAGCTGCCGAAGTTCGCTAAAGCCATTGAGAGACACAAAGACTTGCGAGTGACGCGATTGCTATGCTTACCAAAATAGCTTTGGGACAGATCAGCATTGGCAATGACCGCATTGCCGATGGTCATGGGGATTTGGGGAATCACCAGGAACACCAGGGCAAGTCCCCATTCATCAGCGCTTGGCATGCCGTAGGGAAGGATTTCTGGCAGATTAAAACCGAGATCCACCCCTTGCCACCGCTGCCCACCGCCAAACAGAAAACCAACACAGATCCCGACGCCAACTACCACCAGAGCGGCAGGAACTTTTCTGTTATTGAGCAGCAGCAGGGCAATAAACCCGAGAATAAGAGCCAGCACAATCCCGATTGGTACACCAACCAGACTCTGAGTTGAGAGATAGGGTTCCGCACTATTCTCAATCTGCTGTAGTTTGGAGTTACCAAGAATCAAGTCAACGCCCTTAGTAAGCAGCAGAAGACCGGTTGAAAGCTGCACCCCACGAACCACTGAACGATGGATATAGCGGTTAATCAGATCGATAAGACCCGTTGCCCCAATGACCAGAAGAATACCAAAGATCATCAGTGAGGCGGCCGAAATCGTGGATGCACTTATTCCCGATGCAATCGCATACGCACTGATCACTTTCATCGGCTCGACCGGGCTGGTGACCCGAAAATAAAGGCCGGAAATCAGATAATAAAGGGCAACTCCGTAAAAAACACCAATTGGATTAAGATGGTTGATCAGGATCAACCCCAAAGAGAGCGGAAGCAGGGTTCCGAGATCACCAAGCGACCCGGCAAGTTCCATTCGATTAAATGTAAATGATCCTTTCATATCTTCGAGGCGGTAAACGATCTGATCAGAAATATCGGACAACTGCTTTAATGTCCGTTAATGAATTGCGACTATTGTGCCAGTTATTTATATCCGATGACAAGATAATTATATCGAAAGTCGTCATAGACGGTGATATCCAAGAAGCCAACCTCCTGCAGTTGGTGCTTTACCTCCATCGCATCTACCCTGATTTTTACCGAAGGGCCCTTATCCATTTCTTCTTTGCGCCAGTCTGAAATTGCGATAGACCCGCCCGTTTTGACAAGTCGATATGACTCCTGAAGTGTTTTGAGCGGATTGTCTATTTCATGATGGAGATTTACCATGAGCAGAAAATCAGCGAACCCATCAGCCGCATCCACCTGTCCATCAGCCATTAAACGCGGAACCACCCGGGGGTAATGCGGTACGACATTGGCTTGCATCCAGTCGACCATTACCTTCGATACATCATAGGCATATACCGTACAGTGGGGAAAATAATCAACAAGTGCGCGGCTGAACAATCCGGTACCGGCACCAAGATCAATGATTACCTGAGGGTCGCTGAGTGCAGCCTTATCGCATAAAAACGACATCGGCAACTCAGCTATTCGTTCTGGATTATTCAGTTTCTCAAGCTTTGCGGGATTAAAACACTTTCCGGACATCTGATACTCTCTAACATGGATGAGAGCTGATACTTACTAACTCTTGACAACTTCAGGGCTGTAGCCGTTTCAGCGACCTGCAGAGAAACCCTCGACCATTCTGGTAATTCTAAAATAGTTCTCAAAAACGGTTCTTACAACTGCAACATAATTAGACTGAGCCCTGCTCAGATTTGAAAGCGCATCGAGCAGATCAAGCTGACGCTGGAGTCCTTCCCGATACTTGAGCTCAGTGACTCGGAGATTTTCTTCGGCAAAACTGATATCTTCCTTGGCGACTTCAACATTTTCCAGGCTCACCTCATAATCGACAAAGAGATTTTTTAAATCAGTAAGCAAATCGTTTTGTAATTCCACGATATCATATCGCAGCGCCCGCACATCTATTTTTGCTTTGGCAATGGTCGCTTCATCGCTGAAACCGTCGAACAGGTTAATCGACAAGACTAATTCTGCCCGAAGTTCTTCCCGGTTTACATCACCACTTCCATTTATATATTCATCATCGTAATTTCGGTATCTGCCAATCAGGTTGACGCTGGGATAGTAACTGCTGTATTCTGTGCTGACCTGTAATTCGGCAGCCTCGGCAAGTCCTTCCAATACTTTCAGTTCACTGCGGGTGGCCAACATCGTCGATTCAAATTCAACCCGGTCGCCGAGCACGGGCATCTGGTTGAACTCCCTGAAGGCTAATTCATCATCATTAATTTCACCATTAACCGAACGATTCAATGCCAGCAGTGCTTTGCGAAGATCCGCCTCTTCCTTTTTAACCCGCAGCCGGGCATTGTCATAATCCACCTTGAACTTCAGGACTGTATTCTTATCGATAAGCCCCACATCAAAACGGTTTTTACTATCAAGGTAGAGCCCCTCCAGCGCTTTGTATGAGTCCTCGGCCACTTGAAGTCGAGCACGCTGGTTAAACACTGCAAGATAGGAAAGTGAGACAGAAAGCTGCAGATCCTGCTCTGCAGCCTGAAGGCGGTATGTTTCTACTGTTTCCAATTTCCGGGCTGAATCCACCCCGTACTTATCTGCATAGCCGGAAAACAGTTCCCAACTCAGCGTTGTTGAGAATAAACTGTTCTCATCATTTTCCGGCTGGGATGGTTCATCAATTGCATACGAACTATAGCCCAGATCAAGAGAGGGGTAATAACCACTTCGAGCGATCCGAACATCCTCGCTGCTTTTTTCGACCTGGACCTGAAATTTTTTAATGAGCTGTCGCTGCTCTAAGGCGAGCTTCTGCAGGTTCTCAAGAGTGTATGCGGTAACCGTTGATGGTACCAGCACGAGCATCATAATGAGGCTAGAGAGTTTCATTTGTTCTGCTCCTTTCAAAACCAATGACAAAGGTCAACATGGCCGGAATAACAAACAGAGTAAACATGGTGGAAAGGGCCAACCCACCAAGCAGGATACTGCCCAGTCCCCGATAAAGCTCCGATCCTGAGCCGGTTGACAAGACCAGCGGAGTCATTGCTAGTATTGAGGTGGTGGCACTCATGAAAATTGGTCGAATTCTGGTTTTAACCGCTTCAGATATCGCTGTCACACCAGCAAGATCGTGATAACGGACATTATTCAAAGACTGGTGCACAATCAGAATGGCATTGTTGACAACAGTACCGATCAGGATGATGAAGCCGAGCATTGCCAAAACATCGAAGCCTTGCGGGGCTACCAGTTTGTTGACCGTGATCAAGCCGATAAAGCCGCCGGCTGCGGCAAGCGGCACGGTGAATAGAATAATAAAGGGATAGAAAAAATTCTCGAACAGCGCAGCCATCAACAAATACGTGATGAGCAATGCCAGCAATAGGTTCCACTGCAGCGCTCTGCCGGTCTCAGCCAACTTGTCGGCGTTTCCACCGATTGATATTTCAACATTTTCAAGTTTACCCTCCTGCTTCATCCCGCCAATAATTCCATTGGAGATGGTATCCATTGCATCCTGTAGTGAGATTGTATCGGGGGGCGTCACCTGCAAAGTAATGGTTCGTTTTCGCTCGAGATGATTAATTTGCGGCATCCCCTCACCATAGGCAAGATCGGCCACATCACCGAGTTTAATCTGGTCACCAAAACTGTTAACAATAGTAGCATCCAGGATGTTTTCCGGATCTTCAAAGCGCGCATCGCTTCCTTTCAGAACCAAATCGATCTGCTTGATGCCCTCGGGTCGAAACTCATCAATTTTTCTTCCGTCCATCAGGATATCGACATAGATACCAAGATCACGAGTGGTCAAACCGTTTGCCGCCAGAGATTCAAGTTTGGGAATAACCCGTATCTCCGGATAACTGGTTTCCATTGACGGGACCGGCCGAACCTGGGACCCGGGTATACCGCCACTGATTGCTCCAAACAGCATGCGGGTGGCTCCAACGATTGGCTCGATCTGAGACCCTGAGACATTCACTTCAATACTTCTTCCCTGTCCTATCCCCCGCTCAAATATACCGGCCTGGATCGATACCCCGAAAATACCCGGAATCGAATTCATGATCCGATTAAACAGCGGCATCATCTCCCGTGCCCTGGTTTCATGAACTGAAATGCCGCCAAACAGGGTGAATCGGTCTGCTCCCACATAAAACATATCGGCAATCTGAGGAATGCCATCCTTACCATCTTCCTTGAAATATGGATCAGCCTGATCAAATATATAGTCGCCGATCTCGCGCAGTTTATCGATGGAATAACCAGGCGGCGGTATCAGGATATTGAGGATCAGATTTCGATTTCCCTGCGGCAGATATTCAGCACTTGGTCGCAACCAGAATACGATCCCGATAGACAGTGAGGTAAAGACCACAACAGTGAGAATTCGGGTAAGAACATTTTTTAAACAGATGTTGGAAAAGCCCATTAACAAGCCCGCCAGTTTCGGACCGACTACTGAGCGTTGAAAAACATTGGGCTTGACTTCTTTTTTCTCATTACGCTTGTAGAACAGGTTGATCAGCGTCGGAATAACCGTTACCGAGACCATAAAGCTGATCATGATGGAAAAGGTGATGGCAATTGCGATGTCACGAAACAGCTGCCCCGCCTCTTCCTGCATGAAAATAACCGGCAGAAATACCGCCACAGTCGTCGCAGTCGAGGCAAACACCGCCCCGCGTACTTCTTTTGCCCCGTCAAGCGCTGCATCAAACGCAGTTTTGCCCATCTTGCGGTGACGGTCAATGTTCTCCAGGACTACAATAGAGTTGTCAACCAGCATGCCGACTGCAAAAGAAATTCCTGCCAGGCTGACCACATTCAGGCTCCGGTTACTCAGCCAAAGGAATATGAAGGTACCGATTACTGAAATCGGGATAGCCAGCGCCGTGACCATGGTTGAACGGAAACTTCTCAAAAACGTGAGCAATACCGCCACAGCCAGCAACCCACCAACCGCCACGTTCTGCTTCACCAGATTTATGGCGGTGTTTATGTAGGGCCGCTGATCATAAACCATATCAAGAAACAACTGGTTATCCTTAAGGATTGAACCGTTGAGACGTTCAACCTCTTGTTCCACCCGCTCTGTCATGGTCAACACATTGGTTCCCGGTTCCTTACGAACGCCGACCACGATGATCTGATCACCATTGTGTAACACCGATCCGGTTTCTTTTTTGAATCCCTTTTTCACCGTGACAATATCTTTGAGATAGACCCGTTTCAGTCCATCATCAAAAACGACCACATCAAGTGCATCTTCAGGGTTTTGGAACTGACCGATGGTCCTGACCCGATAGTTCTTTCGACCGATACCCAGCACACCCGCCGAGATAGTCGAGTTAGCACTCGACACGGAACCGGCAATCTGATTAATCGAAATGTTGTTTTGGGCCATCTTGGCAATGTCGAGCTCGACATGGAGCTCGTTCTCGGTACCACCAAACACAAACAGGGAACCAACACCAGGAACGCGTTCGAGGTTTTGCCTGACCTCATCTTCGAAAAAAGTTCGGAACTGGCTGATATGGGTTTCATTTTCCGGCATGGTTCGCAGCATTATCCAGATGACCGGCGAGCTGTCGGCACCTGCAGCCTCAATTTTCGGTCGGTCCACATTATCGGGATAGCCGGAAACCTCATTTACCTTGTTCGAAACCCTGAGCAGTGCGTCATCAAGATTGGTTCCAAGTGCAAAAGAGAGTGTCACCTCACCCAGATTGTTGTAACTGGCGCTCTCCATCTTGGTCAAGCCCTGGAGACCTTTCAGCGTTTCTTCCTGCTTCTCGATGATCTCTTTTTCTATTTCAAAGGGCGTCGCTCCCGCCCAGACAGTCTGGACCGTAATCTGTGGAATTTCAACATCCGGTGTTAACTGAACCGGCAACTTGTTGAGTCCGATCAGTCCGAAGGTGACCAGCAGGATAACCCCAACGATTACTGAAACCGGTTTATTGAGTGCATATTTTACAATATCCATCACTCTGCTCCTACGACAGTGACCGGCTGGTCGGGCCGAAGTCTCTCATTCCCTTCAACAACCAGCTTCATCCCCGGCATAATATAGGGAGTATCTACTCCTACCCGGTCTCCGAGAAAGGTGACGATATTCACCGGTAGTATTGCAGCCTTACCCTCTTTCACCGTATAGACGAAATCTTTACCCTGAAATTTGATTAAAGCTGCTCGACTGAAGATCCGCAGTTTCTTACGATCACTTACCGGTACTGAAACCGTTGCCGACATATTTTCTGCAACCAGTGGTTGCCGTGGAATAGAAATTTTCAAAAAGACATTTTTTGTTTTCAGGTCCGCCACCGGATCCAAATCGGTAATGGTGCCGGTCAGCGAACGGTCAAAGGCATTGAGCACCAGATCGACACTTTGACCTCGCTCGATAAAGCGCAGGGTCTTCTCTGCAATGGGTGCCCGAACAAAAAGATCATCACCTGAGCCGATGGTCACCAGCTGGCTTCCAGGCTGGACCCAGCTCCCTGAATCAACATGTTTTTCAAGAATAATTCCACCAAACGGAGCGGTAATCACGCTACGCTTTTTTTGTACCAGTAACTGTTGCAATGCATTGACCAGGGCCTCTTTTTCGAGCTGGGCATTGCGATAATTAAACAAGGCGTCATCATACTCTTTTTCACTGACACCCGATTTATCAAATAATCGCTGAAGCCGCTCAAACTGCTTTTTGGCATTATTTATCTGCAGTTCGACCTGCTCGATGCGGGAACGCTGGTAAGCGATCTCCTTGTCGAGGATATCGGTGTTCAGGCGAACCAGTACCGTGCCCAGCTCTACACTATTGCCCTCTTCGACCTCAATTTGATCAACCAGGCCGGCCAGTTCGGTAGATATTTCACTGATCCGGTCATAATAAAGCACGCCGATTACCGGACTGGTCTGGCGCACCTCCTCTTCGACAACCTCACCGAGCCTGACCGTTGCCGGAGGCGGCCCTTCCGCACGTACCAGTGAGACCGCCAGAGAGATAACGAGCAGCATTGCAATTGCACCACCAGAGACCCTTGTATAACTCATAATTCACTCCATCATTCCAGTACGCTTAGGAAGCTGGTTTTAATCAGCTCTCAGGTTCCCGTCTGACAACGTTTTTGGCAGGAATTACGTGTAATAATCATTGCAGACGGGTATTCAGTTTCACCGTTAACACGCTAATGCGTGAATCACTCCTGTCAATAGTCTCAGCGCTTTGTGATGAAAGATCACTCGAACTCGATAAGATCTCGTAAACACATCAACTTCAGAATCAAATAGAGGCTACCGAGGGAAAGAGTTCCAGGTCGGTATGTGGCAGAAAACATGCCGAAATAAAGCGATCCATATATTCAGGATATACGCTGAGCTCAATGTAGGTCATCATCTCGGCCGCCCGCTCAAGCGTTCTTCGCCCATCTTCACTCATCAGGGTAAGATAGCAGCCCATCAATGAGCTGTTGCCGATATAACTGAATTTGTTTCGCGCAATATCGGGAAGCAGACCGATTTGGATCGACTTTTCGATATCGAGACTGTTGCCAATCCCTCCGGCTATATAGATCTTCTCAAGGGTATTAAAATCTTTACCAATACTGGAGAGGAGCGTTGCTGCACCAGAGTACACGGCACCTTTGGTTCTAATAAAGGAATCAATATCCACTTCGGTAATGGTGATATCCTCTGCCAGATCATATTCCTCTTTGAAGGCAACCACGAACTCAGGCGTGCCATGATGATCAAATCTTATTCGGTTGGAGCCATGTTCAAGGTTAATTTTCCCCTTGAGGTTCACCACCTGGTGGGTCCGCATCTCTGCAATCAGATCAATGATACCTGAGCCGCAGATACCCTGCGGCTTTCCTCCGCCGATCACTGTCAACACAGGGACCAGTGTCTCGGCATCCAATGATAGCTTCTCGATCGCCCCATATGCTGCCCGCATCCCGCAACTGATACCACCGCCTTCAAAGGCTGGTCCGGCGGAACAGGCGCAGGTCAGGAGATACTCACGGTTGCCAAATACAAGCTCGCCGTTGGTACCGAGATCAATAAGCAGGACCTCCTCCTCGGAAGCCCAGATGCCAGAAGCGAGTATTCCGGCCGCAATGTCACCACCAACATAACTCGATACCGACGGTACCACATACAAAAAGGTTTCCGGGTTAATATCAATCTCCAGCTCCGAAGCTTTGACAAACGGCGCCCTGAGGAAACCAGGGACATACGGTTCCCTGCGCAGATAATCGGGATAGATCCCCAGAAAAAGATGAGACATGGTGGTGTTTCCAGCCGCGACAAAAGCGACAATTTCATCTTTATCAACACCACTGTCGTAACACATCTTCTGCAACAGCGGATTGATTGTTTCATCAATCAGCAACCGGTTTAAGATTTCCAGTCCATCGTCTTTTGCAGCATAGATAATACGATTAATGACATCGTTCCCATAGGCAATCTGAGCATTACCGGTTGAAGCTTTGGCCAGCAACTCTCCCTGGTACATATCTACCAGGAAAGAGGCAACCGAAGTTGTGCCAATATCGACACACACACCGAATAAGCGACTGGTTGTGTCACCCGGCTCAAGATTAATGATGGTCGTACGATGGGGTCCCCGCGGTATATGGGTGATGGTGAAAGAAAAGTCAGACGATCGCAAAAATTGTGGGATCCGTTTCAATACTGGCAGGCGACAGAAAACACTGGTGAAACCATAATGCATTTTCAGGTGTCGTCTGATCCGATCCCAGTCAGAAATATTGTCCGCCAGATCAGGTTTTTTGATCTCAATATATTCCTTCTTCACATAGGAGGTAAAACGCATACCATTATCGGTGATATAACCCTTCGCCGTATTAAAAAGTTCGAGGTCCTTTTGCACCGAATGGATATCGATCCTCATTTCTTCAACGCTGGCTGCAAAGACTTCCGGTACCGCTACCTCAATATCCTCGATGAGCTCTGAGTGGCATGCGGAGATGTAGCCATCTTCAAATTTAAAATGATTAAGCAGACGTTCATCAACAGCTCGGACCGAACCGCTGAGCAACCTGACTTTGCATTTACCGCAGGAGACACTGCCGTTGCAGGGTGCCTCTATGTAGATTCCAGCCCGGCGGGCAACTTCCAGCAGGTTCTCACCAGGGTGGCAATACTCGACTTTTTTCGAGGGCAAAAAGCGTACCTGTATCAGATCATTTTGCACAATCTTTCACTCCAACATGCGATTATTTCATTGTGAATTGGTAAGTAGCCACCAGGAAGTCCGGAGGGTCTGCAGCTGCTTTGCCATGGATGGTCAAGAATGTACTATGCTCTATTTTCACACGACACTCAAGCGTTGAGTGGTTTTAATTGCGTCCGACTGACGCTCTGTGGGGAATGTTTCGGTACAGAAACAGGTAAATCGGACACGGTCCTGGTAAACCAGGACCGTATGAGATCTGCAACGTGCCGGTGAATGGTTATTGAGGCAGAAGAACCGAATCAATCACATGGATGACACCGTTGCTGGTCATGATGTCTGTTTTTACTACCTGGGCATCATTGATTTTGACTGATCCACCATCAACCATAACGGCGAGTTCTTTCGCGTTTGCCGTTTTTGCAGAAGCAACCTGGACAACATCGGAAGCGGTCACTTTTCCCGGTACCACGTGATAAAGTAGAATAGCCTGCAATTGCTCACGGTTTTCCGGTTTCAGCAGGTTTTCAATAGTTCCTGCGGGAAGTTTGCCAAATGCTTCATCGGTTGGAGCAAATACGGTGAACGGACCGTCTCCTTTCAGGGTATCAACAAGGCCAGCCGCTTGCACTGCGGTTACCAATGTATTGAATGAACCAGCCTTGACCGCGGTATCAACGATGTCTTTCGCATGTCCGCCGCTGTAGGCAGGAATTGCGGTAAACAGGGCGATGGTCAAAGTGGCGATAAGTGCGATTGCTTTCATTTTTGCATCCTCCATACTATATGCGAGTCGAATCCTGTGAATGATCTCTATTGAAATAAACTGAAGGGCTTTGTTAATCTCGACTCAAAAAGGGTGGGCCTGCTCGGTTTAGTGAGCGATCAGCTTATCGTACACTCTCAAAGTAAGACTCTCCGAGCCCGAATCAACGGTAAGTAACCAAAGGTATATCAGTAGTAATCACTACTGCCAAAAAGCGGCACTCAATGAACCCTTTCAAACTTCAACCATGAGTAGCTAACAAACCTGCTTAACACTGACCTGCCCCGGGTAAAGGATCATGATAATCTTCGGCCCAATCCAATCACCATAACTATTTTGTTGTTCAATAAGTCATTCAACTCCATAATGATTGCCATATGCTCCTCATTCAATTACCGTTACCCCTGAGTGGAGTGAGTTAGCTTATACAACTGGTCGTGGAAGATATGAGTAGAAAAAAAATGATCGGGATTGGTGAGATTCTCTGGGATATTTTACCTGAAGGCAGACAGTTAGGCGGCGCCCCCGCTAACTTCGCCTTCCATTGCCAACAACTCGGTAACCAGGGAATCGTAATCAGTTGCGTTGGAGACGATGATCTCGGATCTGAGATTAAAAAATCTCTGCAGGAATTGGGGGTCAGCTCTATTGTCGGGGTAACCCCTCAGTACTCAACCGGCACCGTGATGGTTGAGATGGCCAGTCGTGGAATTCCAACCTACACCATTGCCGAAGATGTTGCCTGGGATCATCTGTCAGCGGAAACGCACCACCTCGAAATGGCCGCACAAGCCAATGTTATCTGTTTCGGCAGCCTTGCTTCCAGAAGCGAGAGCTCAGCCCAAACAATCGATAACATCCTGAGTAATTGTACTAAAGGATGCATTAGAATTTTTGACATTAATCTTCGGCAACACTACTACAATCCTGTGGTAGTCAAACGGCTTCTTAGCCACTCAAATGTTTTTAAACTGAACCAGGAAGAGCTCATTATCGTCTCTGAAATGCTGGGCTATAATGGCACTGAAGATCAGTTACTGGAAATTTTATGCGAAACTTTTGCGCTCAAACTCATTATTCTCACAAAAGGCGAGATGGGCAGCAGGTTATTTTCTCCGGTTATGGGAAATTCGGTAATGGGGGTAATGCCGGTAGAAATTGTCGACACGGTCGGCGCCGGGGATGCCTTTACGGCCGCCGTAGCAACTGGTCTGGTCCATGGGCTACCCCTCCAGAAAATACACAGTCTGGCTACCCGGGTTGCTGGATATGTTTGCAACAAAAGAGGTGCCACACCCACACTACCCCTTGAGTACAAACTCGCGGGGGATTAGCACTGCTCCAGCCTCATACCCGGCGATTAACGTCCCAACAACTCGTTTCGGATAACCTCCCTTCTCTGTTCCTCGGAGAGACCCTTGAGTTTACGTCGTAGTTCCCTTCGCTCCGCCTGTGTGGCATTGAGCAGCCACTCTCGTTGTGCTGCCCGCTCTTCCGCACTCAGGCTCTGCCATTGCTGTCTCAAGCGAGCTTTTCGTTCTGGTGATAGATTTTTAAACCGCTCATATGAGTTGGACAACCGCCTCCTCTGTTCCGGCTCCAATGAGCGGAAACGATTAAAACGCTGGCGAATCTGCTCCCGTTCATCCTCCGACAGGTTGCGCCACTGCTCCAGTCGCTGCTGGGCCCGCTGACGCTGGTCTGGAGTCATACTCAGCCATCGATCTGCACCACGCTCAAGCATTGACTGGCGCTCCACAGACAGCGTATCCCATTGCGGTTCAAATCGCTGAAGTACCTGCTGCTGGTCTGCATTCAGTTCATTGAATGGTTTTGCCAATGAAAGCTTCGCCGCAACAGGGAGCAGGAAACTGGAGATAACGGTGAGCACTAAAAAGATGCGTTGGTGCTTAGTTATCCTCATCACTCGCCTCCTTCTTCTGACTGATTGCATTTCCATCCAGGGCCGTGGGGGGCAGGCTGAAAGGATCAACCCAGCCATTATCGGGATCATCAAACATTGCCAGGAACTCCAGTAAGGCGATATCCGGCAGGGCTTGTTGAGCGGTTTTGCTGACCGGTTCCGCCTGAATAGTCTGCAAAAGGAGTGGTGACAGGCTCAGAAGCATCGCTATTATGCTTGCGCTCCCCATCTTCCTGATCAATAACAGTAGATACCCATTCATAAAATGCTAAATCCTCTTGGTAAAAATGCAGTGAGTCATCCTCAAGAAGCAGTTGCCAAACCACCATTTCCACCGGTTCAGGGGTTATTTGCGGTGGCCTGATTAGCAGGAGAAGCGCGATTGCCAAAGCCCCACTGGCCGACAGGAGCGACCAACCGATTATCCTGCTTTGCCGATGAGCCGTCCCACTGCTTCGTAAGGCTTGCTGGCGAGACTGCCTCAAGCGAGCCTGCGTTGCTGCCGGAATATCCTGGTTCTGCTCAGCCAGTACCTTCTGTACCTTTTTGACAAAACTGTTGTTATCTTCGCTCATGGCCAATGGTCCCCCAACTGGGTGCGTAGATTTTCAAGCGCCCGGGCGTAGTGAGTTTTTACGCTTCCTTCCGAGCACTGCATTGCCAGGGCGGTTTCAGCAACACTCAAATCCTCATGTGCCCGTAACATGAAGGCCTGCTGCTGCCGATAGGAGAGGTTCAGCATCTTCTGCTCAAGTAATGCGTAGGCTCGCCGAACTGACGCGCAGTGCTCAGGGCCTGGTTGAGACATATCTCCCATTTCAGCGATGGGATCACCTTCTTCGGTTCTCGGTGTCAGCCAGGAGAAAAATTTATTTCTCACCAGACGCTTACGTCGTTCGCTGGCAATACAATTATAAAGGATACGATAAAACAGCGGCTTCCACTGTGACGCCGGTTTGTTGCGATACTTCTCCACAAATCGTAACATGGAATCCTGTACCACATCGAGCGCATCTTCAGGCGATCTCAGCGAGATCACTGCAATCCGGTAGGCCTTTTGCTCTAATGATTGCAGGAAGCTGTCTAAAGATGCGCTGTCCATCTGATGTTATCACTACACGTCATTACCGGTTACGGGTTAATCTCTCTGAGCCGATCCGCTCTGTTGTCATGCCTTTGGTTTATTCTATCTCCTTTTTCATCATACCATATTTCCAGGTGGTCACCCTTCTTATCAAGCCAGGCGCCTCGATTTTCATAGCCATTTTCATACGCCCGATCAGCTCGCCGGTCGAGTCTGTTGTTGATCCGTTCACCTTTGTTATCAAGCCGTCCATTGATTTGGCCACCCCGATATTCAAGCCAGTCGGCTCTCGGCCCGCCAAAGGCAATGGTGCTCGAACCTAAAAGAATCACCAGAATTAACAAAATACAGATTTTTTTCATCCTGCCCTCCTGTCTGCTCCCCTAAAGGGATTGGTTGCTGTAAAACAAATCCATGTCATTTGGTATAGTCCGCGTTTGCTGCGGGTATACTTTACATAACGTTTCAAGGAGCAATTGGTTGACAGCAGATCTGTATTATTTTTTTGGAAAAACCACAAATAGACACTCAGACCATGCAAAAGGTATCAAGTTTCACCTTCATGATGGTCTGAGCCAAGGCGGAATACGGTGAGAATAGTTCAGAGGGATAATTCTCTTATGGTTTTATCTCTATCGGGGTTTTCGCATCAAAACTCTTTCCGGAGACAATATCTTTGATCCTGGTAACCAGGGTATACTTACCAGACTGAACCCCTGAGAGGTTAAACGTTACATTAAGATACACTTCCTTATTCATATGAAAACTATTGAACTCGATGGTGCCCATCGGGATACCATCAGCCAGGATATTTCCCGAGTCATCTTCGACGGCGCCAATAATATCCACACCGAACTCAAATTTCCTGCCATTTTCCCGATAGGATAAATCCTTCAATTCCCCGTAAATGATAATGGGCTCTCCCGCCTTGTACACATTGTCTGGCCTTACCTGATACATTCCGAATCCGGTTGCTTTGGAAAACACAACCTGGACGTTCTCCGCACCAAATTCTGCATACCCATTAACCGCACTGCCCAATACCAGTAAAAATGCTACAACGATTGTTCGCATCATGGTGTTATTCCTTTTGCATAGAGAGCGGTGAGCGCATCAATGATCCAATATCATTGGCCACCCAACCCGTTATAACCACTGCTTCATTTTAGCTTAATGCGTGATCTATTTCCAATTATTCATCGTTACGCTGAACCGTTTTCAGGGCAAAGATAGTGTGATGAGCAGCGTTAAGGAGCTAAGGCTGGGATATCAGCACGTAAAAAAGCCCATTGCTAAATGATCCCAAGCCATGCTATGCACCACTGTACCAGAGAGAACTCCGAGTTACTTTTCACCTCACGGACATGCGATGAAAAACTATGATCATATCGTCGTCGGATTAGGAACCACCGGCGCTTTTACCTGTCGAACACTTGCCCAGAGAGGCAAAAAGGTTCTGGGGTTGGACATGCATGCCCCCCCACACGATCAGGGGAGTCACCATGGCCAGTCACGATCAATCAGAAGAGCCTACCTTGAGGGTACCAGCTATGTGCCGATGGTCTTGCGTGCATGGGAATTGTGGCGCCAATTGGAACAGGATAACCGTCAGCAGCTCCTGTATAAAACCGGTAATCTCACGATTGGGCCACCAGAATCACCGGCACTGCACGGTTTCTTCAAAAGTGCCGAAAAATATCAGATAGCCCACCAGCAACTCTCAGCAACAGAAACAAAACGAAACTGGCCAACCCTCAATCTGCCCGATCATTATGTTGCCGGGTTGGAGGTGGAAGCGGGCATCCTGCGTGCAGAAAAAGGTATTAAACTGGCATTATTGCATGGAACCAGTGAGGGTGCAACTATACATACCTCAGAGCTGGCTACCGGTTGGCATGAGTACCCTGATAAAATTGAGGTGCATACTACAAAATCGACCTATTGCAGTGAAACGGTGTTATTTTGTGCCGATTCCGGTAACCTTGCTTTACTTCCCCAACTCGCGGGCCAACTGAGCTGCAGACGAGTTCCCGTGCGCTGGGTAACCCCGGAAAACCCGGGCCCATTTTCACTCGGTAACTTTCCGGTGAACTTCTGGCAGGTTCCCACAGAGTCTGCGAAAGAGGGTGAAGATTATGATGAGTTTTATTCTCTGCCGATCCTACCGGGTGACAAGCAGCTAAAAATCGCACCCCATAATCATCTTGCGCCCCTGACCGGTGAGTCGCAATCAGCAACCATCGACACTAAAGAGCACGAACATCTCCAAAAATTAATTAAACGTTACTTACCATCAATGGCCAAGTTGGCTCCCATTCATCAGCTCTGTCGGTATACCCTCACGCCGGATGGAAACTTTATGCTGGGTAAAGTTCCAGGGCACCAGCGTGCATTCTGCTCGGTTCTCGGCGGTCACGGCTTCAAATTTGCCCCGGTTCTCGGAGAGATCTTCGCAGATTTATTATGTAATCAGTCTCCAGAATTTGACCTGAGTTTATTTGATCCGACACGCTTTTAAGAGCACCATTCAAGAAGATTCAAGCTGAAGATTACCATCCAGGTATTTCATGTTGAATTTGAATTGATCAATTTTCCAGCTGCCGTCCACTTTGACCAGATGAAAATCATAGCTGCCTACAAATGTACGCGTATTCTGATTGGTTTTATTGGGTAGATAATGGGTGGCAATGCCATAGCAGAAAGCCGTGGCACTGTCATTCTCAACCGTGATCAGAAAATTTCCAGCCTGATGGTGGATGGCTTCGAGCGGCTTGAGCCCTTTGTCCCACGATTGGGTAATCTGAACAGGTGACAGGGTAACCGGCTCACCTCCCGCAAGCGAAGTCATATCGAACAGCACCTGGTCCGCAAAGATCGCATTTACCATCTCCCAGTCCCTGTTATCGGTGCTGACAAATAATTGGGTAATCACTTCCTGAACAGCCTGTTTTTCAAGAAGGATTACCAGATCAGCACCAGCTTGCCTGGAACCTGAACCACTTTGATCCAAACACGCGCAACCGCCAGTTGTAAGAAGAATTACCAACGTGAATAGAAGTAACTTTTTCATAATCACACCTCTTGTAAAAGAATGGAAAATGGTTGAGCTTCATTTCACGTGCTTTCGCCAACCAAATCGCCTAAGCCCCTCAAACGGTATCCGTTTTCACCGCGTGCAGCAAGCAATTTTGAGCGATCAGCTCTTCTTTCAAAGAGTTGCCTGTCCCCACCCCTTTACTCTCATTTCTCATACATGGTAATCGCTTCCATACTGTAAAAAAATCATGATCAGCCGTTCTTCCGTATTGAAATCCTGAAAACCTCGCTTATGGTCTCTGCATGAAAAAATTACTACTTATCATCGGGTTGTTGATACTCATGAGTGGCTGCAGTACCCGCCTGTTATACCCGAACCTTGATTGGATTATTCCCTTTTACATCGATGATTATATCTCCCTGGACAATGAACAGGATAATCAACTGGACAATGAATTAATCAGTTTGCTGGGCTGGCATTGCCAGACCCAACTCCCGGCCTATTCAGGCACGCTTAGAATACTGGCCTTAGAGCTTGAAGCGACACCCGGCTCTCTGACCACGGAACAGATTGGGAGCTATGCCAAACGCTTCGAGGAACATTGGGATATGTTACTGGGCAGACTCCTGCCCCAAGGTGCTGAACTTCTGGGAAGCGCCTCGGACAGTCAGGTAACCGAACTCATAGAAAACCTGGAACAGGGCAACGTAAAATTCCGGGAAAAATATGTTGAGATTGAACCTGACGAGGTACAACAGACCCGTACCTCGGATATGGTTGACACGCTTGAACGGTGGGTCGACCCACTCACTAGAGTGCAAAAACAACGCATCGAGGAGTGGAGCCTGCAGATGGAAGATATCGGGAAGGAACGACTGAAACACCGAATGCTGCTGGTTGATGAATTCTCAAAGATAGTGGTCGATAGAAACAGTTCAGCTACCTACCAACAGGATCTGGTAGCACTCCTTGTAGACCTGGATGTAACCAGAAGTCCTGAGTACATCGAGATGTTGCAAAATAATCGAACCCGAACCCACCGTCTTCTGGTTGATCTCTACGTGACACTTGATCAGGAACAGCACCAACAACTGACCAAAAACATTCTCTCACTGGCCAAGGACTTTGATGCGTTGGCCTGCCAGACGGTTGAGCAAACTCAGCCGGTGGTAGACGATTAATGTCCCGGATTGCTAGTTTGAAATGTCCTGCTAAACAACCTCGAGACGGTTGTTTTTGGGTTGAAATACACCCTTTGCCATTTGCTTCTGAAATGTACTATAGTCAGCTTCATATGATTCCCTCAGTCACTTTTTCTAATGGAGAACAACGAGATGGCAGACTTTCTTGAAGATGCTCACTTTGATGAAATCGCTGGTACCGACGGAAAAACACTCTGCATTGGCAAGGACTGCACCTATGACGCAGAAAAA
Organism: Desulfobulbaceae bacterium; assembly: GCA_004796425.1. GTDB lineage: Bacteria > Desulfobacterota > Desulfobulbia > Desulfobulbales > Desulfocapsaceae > MADRE3. The sequence continues at coordinate 20,236 of QZLB01000036.1, forward strand.
AATCTTTTTACCTTACCGGTCTGGGGGTGGACCTTTGAGATTGATTGCAACCAGAAACAGATCACAACTGATAGCGCTGATCAGATCCAGGATTATTTCTCCATTTTTATCATCCACTACCTGCGCTGCACAGATGTTGGTGAAGACAGTGGTACCTGGATTTCTGAAAAAGACTTCCCCGGTGGTGTCACCTTTTTCAGAGGTCCTCATGAAATACCAACTAACCTGATCAGTGACCGTTTTCAAAACGACCTTGAGCAGTTTGGGGAGGTTTGCCAAAAACTGGGTGGCAAAGCCCTTGAGATGGGGGACAAGGCTTACGGATTCAATCTTGCCCCCGGTATATCGGTAGCGCTGGTATACTGGATCGGCGATGAAGAGTTCCCTGCAGAAGCGAAACTCCTCTACGACCAAAACCTGCAGCACCGCTATGCACTCGATGTTATTTTTTCACTGGCGCTACAGGTCTGTTATCGGTTCACCAAGGTCTAAAGCGCATCTCTCAGCTTGTTACGAACATCCACAGTCGCACCCACCACCACAACCATGCCCACCGGTTCTGGCCATAGCCTGCACGACCTCCCGTGGTTCCGTGTCCCGACACCCTATCAGCTGGACCTGGAAATATAGTTCCGGAGGGACGAGATGTAAGCCAACGATCTGACGCAACGGAGACACCTGGTTACCGAAAAAGGAGTGTAGGGCGGCACCGTCAACTCGAAATGTCGTTTGTTCTCCTTCTTGCAGATCAGCCAGGTAACGTTCGAACGGTGTAATACCAGCGGGATCGATGCCAAAGATAAACTCAAAAGAGAGAGCATCAGGCGTAAAATTGTATGATTGACTGCTGCTGCCTACCTTTAGCGCAAGGTCAACCTTCTTCAGCGATTTCTCCATAATCCCTCAGTTTGTAAATGATTATTCCATTAATCAGGTGGCTGGGGCTGCAGGCGCAGGATCCTTCCGGAATCGGTAGCCAGGTAAATCAACCCTTTTGGACCCTCTATCACTGCTCGAATTCGTTCTTCCAGAGACTCCAACAGCCGCTCTTCTTTCACCGGTCGATAGTGTTCATCAACCACCACCCGGTTCAAGTGCTCGAGCTTTAGCGCCCCGGAAAACAGGTTGTGCTGCCATTTATCGAACACTCTGCCCGAGTAGACCAATAAACTGCCGGGAGCAATCGACGGAGTAAATATTTTGATGCCGTCTTCCATCCCGGCTTTTGATGTTGTTTCACCAACCCGTTTCGGCCCCCAGTATTCCTTCCCATGTGAAACGACCGGCCAACCGTAATTGCCTCCTTTAATGATGATATTGATTTCATCACCTCCTCGAGGACCGTGCTCATTAGACCACAGCATGTTTTTCTGGCGATCAAAAAACAACCCCTGTGGATTACGATGCCCGTAGCTCCATATTTCCTGTAACCCCTGCCCTTCAACAAATGGGTTGTCCTCAGGCACTCTGCCATCACGGGTAAGCCTCACAATAGTGCCGGCATGAGTGGATAGATCCTGACCATTTGGCCGTTCGCCTCGATCACCGATGGAAAAAAAGACATGCTCATCATCGAAGGTGATTCTGCTACCGAAGTGGCGCCCCGAATCAGAACCGGACTCTGTCACCAGTAGTTCCTGCCAATCCATCAGTCGTGTACTTTTGAGCCGCGCTCGTGCCAACACAGTAACTCCCTGACCATTCCGAGCTTTGCTGTACGTGAAATAGAGATAATCACCCGCGCCATACTCAGGTGGTGCTGCGACATCAAGCAAGCCTCCCTGCCCGGTGACAAGAATTGGTGGGACACCGCTCATTTTCTTTTTGACACCAGTGGAAATATTCAAGTGTACGACACCACCAATCTTCTCGGTAATCAGTAGCTCATCCTCTGCCACGAATGTCATTCCCCATGGTGATCTGAGTTGGTTGGCCAATTCAATAACTTCATAGGCCATTCCTTCCGACTTACCCTGGTATATCGCTCCGGCAAAGCTAAAATGAGCCGGAAAAACAATACATAATAGTATGATAATGGTACTGCGCATCATTATTTTCCTCCTGATCCTAACATTGATTCTTCCCTATAGAGTAAGAACTGATAGATCAGATGAAAGGAAAAAACTACCGAAAAGCACGCTTCTATAAAGCTATAGTCTTGGAAAATGGTGAATTACCGGATCCCATGGATTTTCATGGCTCAACAACCCATCACTGGATAGAGATAGGTTTTAAAATCAAATGGTGAACAATCACCATGACTCAAATCTTGAGAAAATTTTGACACCACATGCCGCAGCGATTTGCGGTTAAAATAGCTTTGAGGATCAACGGGCTGATGCTGATCCTTCAGGTAGTGAGCACACTGCTCCCGGTAACCGGGACCGTGTATCGTCTCCTCAAAACTTATCTCCGGCAGTTGATAACGTTTGGCGTAAGCTTGAGCAACCCTGGCATTGAAGAGTGCCCGGAGAACACGGAGGTCTTCATCGGTAATTTTCTTCCGGTTTCCGTCAGCCACAGGATCACTGCTTCTAAACTCCCAGGTTGAAACCGTCTCCTTGCTCCTACTGGTATATTCATTTTCTTTGAAATCAGCCGCTATTCGGGTTGCATCATAGTCGATACCGAGCTTTCCAAACAGATCTGCAACCGTTGCAAAGGGTTCTTTGACCAGGGTTTCATACTTCACCGCGAAAACGCGCTCATGATCTTTTATCATAGTAAAGGTTGCTTCCACCACCAACCAGGTAGAAATTGCAAGATAAGGTGGGATACCGCGCCGGATCATCGATTTCAGGCTGTAGAGCGGATTTCTTACCAGGTAGATAAAAAATGAATCTTGAAATGCATCAAGGAAATCCTGGGCCGAGTGAATGTTATTGGGCGACTTGTCTACATAAAGGAGGCAGTCCTTGTCTCGATAACGACTAAAATGGTCAAAGAACCTGGCAGAAAACTCCTCAAAATTACTACTTTCATTCACCATCGTCCGAACAATGTGCTGATCCATTCCATAAGGTGCAAGTCGTTTCAGCTTGAATTTCTGACGTTTCTGGTAAGGAGAAGGAGTCCGGCTAGTGTAGAAAGAGCGACTTTTAATTCTGGCAAAGCCAGTGAAGTAGTCCCGGGGTACCCAAAGATCGATTTCAGGACCACACACCGCAAACGGAAGGCTGTCCAACAGGTTGCTCAATAAGGTACTTCCCGAACTGGGTGCACAACCAACCGAGACAAATCGTGCTTTAGTCATCCCAATTATTCCGATTGTGCCCTAGATTCGCTGACATCCTCAGCGCAGCGTCCACTGTCCACTGTTTTCCATCGCATCCAATTGACTCAGATATCGTTTCCGATCAGCCTCGCTGAGCTCCTCGGTTTTCGAATTCTGTCTGATCATCCTGCCTTGCTCATACTGGTGGACACTCCACAAGGTATCTAACAATACAAGCTCCCCGCCATTTACAAAAACATCAAACGGCGCCTCAATAGGGACAGTTTCCGTGTGCGTTTTCGTAATAATCTCCGAAGATGGGATAATACGAATAATTATCGTATCGATGGTATATCGACCTGCAGGTATCGGTTCAGAAAGCACCAGGTCACTATTCGATTGTTTGGAAACGATCAGTGAAAAGGCATCATCGCTGCTTGATTTGAATTCATAGCTTCGCAGTAATGGCAGACTGGAACTGTTTGAAACTTTGAAAGGCAAGGCCACCAGCCCCATACCATCCTGATAAAGGGGAAGTTTCTGCGCACAACCGGAGAGCACGAGCAAGAACAGCGAGACAAATAGCGCGATGATCTTTTTCATTTTGGGCTCCAACGAGAGATGGTTAGCGTTTTTTCGACAAGATCACCAACACATAGTAAGATTGGGTAGGAAAGTCAACGAATCTGTATCAAGCTGTACTTGCCCGTATGTGCAATGAATTGTAGTGATCCTTGGTGATGAAAACTATTAATTGAAGTGTTTTTGCGAAACCTCAAGCTCACGATTGTCAACCAGGCTGACTTTGGTATATCCAGACTCTAACAGAAAGGGGTTGATATAGAGTGGTATCTGATAGAGTTGCGTCGCGATGGTTCGGTGAATGTGACCGTGGAACAATGCTTTGATCCGATGCTTATGGTGCCGCAAGATCTGGTACAGTTGGTCTTCATCAGGAATGGTGTAATTCCGATTATGGCGCTTTCTGCCTTTTTCAAAAGTTATCGGGGTGCGAAACGGAACATGACTTATCAGTATTACGGGTTGTGCTGAATCACTGAGTGTATTATCAAGCCACTGATAGTCTACTTTTAAGAGCGCAGGTTCATTACTATTCTCACCAAAAGTTGCCCGGCGAACAGTAAACCACACCAGTTTCATACCATGCCAATCTATAGAACCGCGACGCGGGCCAATCTGTTTTTCCGCGGTTTCCAAATCCACAATCGAACTATAATCATGACCACTCCCAAGTGTGGTGTAGAAAGGCGTTTCGGGCATCATTTTCATGGATTTTCTGAAGAGTTGCACCTCAGCTTGAAAGTTTTCAATAGATCCTCCTCTTAAACTGCCATCGGCTCCAACCTCAACATTATCGATAATATCACCCACGATAAAGATAAACTCAGGCCTGGGTTTGAAGGTTTTAAATTCATTGATCAATTTGAAATAGTGCTCACTGTTTTTCTGGAATCTGCCTGCAGCAGAGGACAAATGCAGGTCGCTCAACACAATAAAATATGGTGGAGTTTCAGGAAGCCTGGTTATCAAGGCATTGATTGCCAGCAGCACATAGCAGATGGCAGCTGCGTACAGGTAAATATTCTTGTTCAATAATTTCTGTAACCAACACTTGGTTCGTGTCATCGGATCGCTTGTTAGTGTAGTAATATAATTATTATGGATATGAGACCGGGAAATCGTGAAATCAACGAGGAATCTTAATGATAAAAGTGGACCCTTCACCTTCCCTGCTTTCGACCTCAAGTACACCCGCGTGTTTGGTATGGACAATATCCCAGGCAATCGCTAATCCTTGACCGGTACCGTGCCCGACCTTTTTCGTGGTATAGAAAGGCTCAAATATTTTTTGCAGCTTCCCCACCGGGATACCGCTGCCATTATCGATGATGCGGACCTCCACATACTCCTCGATGTTTCTGGTTTCAACCCTGATCGTACCCTTATCGCCGACCGGTGTTCTTCCCAGTTTCTCCTCGATGGCGTGTGCGGCATTAATAATCATATTAAGAAAGACCTGTCCCATATCATCTGCAAAACAATCGACCGGTGCAAGTTCCGGATCCAGATCCAGAACCAGATCGGATACATACTTCCATTCGTTACGGGCAACGGTGGCCGTGGTGTTCAAGATATCGTTCAGATTTCTCCGCTCTTTTTCTTTTGAGCCCGGGTGCGAAAACTCTTTCATAGCCCTGACAATGGACGTGACTCGTTTCAACCCTTCCATGTTCTGTCCAATGGCCGTCGGTATTTCAGCGCTGAGATACTCCCAGTCAGCATCTTCCAGCGCCTCGCTGGTTTTGGTAAGCTGATCGGGATCAACAGTCCCTTTCAACGCCTGCTGAAATGTCGCATCAAAAGTGGTAATGAGCGCGCTGACCTCCTCGAACGCCTCATTAAGAAATTCATTATTGGCCGAAACAAACTGGACTGGCGTGTTAATCTCATGGGCAATACCTGCGGCAAGTTGGCCCACCGACTCCAGTTTCTGAGCGTGTAGGAGTTGGGTCTGCATGCGCTTACCTTCCTCCTCAATTGTCTTGCGCTCATTGATATCGCGAAAGATATGGACTGAACCCAGGAGCGTCTTACCATCCTCGGAATGATAAGGCACGACTGTCACCTCGACATGTCCCCCCAGACATTTTTCAAACTGCTCCATCACGCACTTTTTCCCATCCTGGAGTAACTGATGATGCGGACAGCTATTTGGTGGTTTTGCTGCTCCGTGAAGCACTTCGTAACAAAGCGTTCCTTGGATCTCGTCAATGCTCCGGCCCAAAACTTGAGCCATCGCTTTATTGATCCTGATAAACTTGTAGTCCTTGTCGATGATCGCGATGAGATCGGGTATTGCGTCGAAGGTTCGCTGCCATTCACGTTCTGCCATCTTCATCTTCTGCTCAGCTTCTTCCCGCGCTTTTAATTCCAAACGAAACTGAGCGGTTTTATCAGCAACCTCCTGTTCCAGGGTTTGCTGATAATGCTCCTGAAGATCGTTATAGCGAATTTTCTCAAATGCTTTTCGTACGGCGTGAATGACAAACTCTTTGTTGGCAATCGGTTTTTCAAGATAGTCCGAAGCGCCGAGGTGAATTGCCTCAATGGCATCGGTTAAGGTCCCGCGGCCGGAAAGGATGATTACCGGGGTGGCTGGTGACTCATTTCGAATGTTTTTGAAAAGTGTCATCCCATCCATTTGTGGCATGCGGAGGTCGGTGATTACCACCGCAGGTTGTATTTCGTGGAATTTCTCCCAACCATCTACTCCATCGACCGCCGCGATCGGATTAAATTCACTAAGAAAACGAAGCAGAAGTTTTCTTGTGGTCGGATCATCCTCCACAATCAGGACTACTGGTCTGCTGTCATTCTCCTCTGGTACCATTTTGTCCCCCACTGGTGTCAAACATGAAACTTCCGTCCCTCTATTTTTCTATCATCTCTGAGGTACAGATGCAATTTTTCAGGATCCCCAATGAGAAAAAGGAACGATTAAGTAGTGAATACTTATCAGCAACAATGAATGGTGTGGAGAAACGCTGGTTAGTTTTTAAAAATGGAACGGGGGCGGGTCAGACCATCACTATCCTGGAATTTCAGTACCCATCGATCATCCAGAGAGGTTACAAAAATATCATCTCCCCAGCCGCTGAAGTAATATGGAACCCCACCAAACCGGCTGGACCGATAAATATCCTCGCACCGACCTGCTACCAGATTCGCAAGCTGCTCGCAGACAAGCACTTTACCGGAAATTGAGCTGAGGTAATAGCGATTGCCGCTGTAGTAAATATCGATCATGTCCTGATAGCCATCTGGAACACGATAGTTATTCATCACTGTATACCGACCGTCGATATAGGATACTTCATGTATTTTGCCCGGACCGGAAACGAAATACATCTTCTTATCAATAATGGAAAAGGAACGGGTATAGGCCCCTTTCAAAAACCGTAGCGGTTTTTTATGAACCTGTATGAGCTTACCGTTCTTGTTCCTGATTTTGGTCATGGTCTGGGATAATGAACCAATCACATAGAAGGCTTTAGTTAACGGATCATAACGCACTCGATGCGGTCGGATGCCCGCATCCTCAAAAACAGTTGTCAGCTCGAACCCTTCCGGAGTTTTCCGGTAGGCGGCAACACGATCTGCGTAGGTATCATCAATCAGGTAAAACTCCCCGTCGGTAGCGATCGAATGAGGCCAGCTCAATCCGGTGGCAAGGGTTTTCCACTCAGAGATCGGTGTGGCCAGGGTGCGGGAGTAGATCACCCGGTTGTTGTAGGAATCAACAATAAAATGGTAGGTACCATCCGTCTCGTAATAGGTTGCTCCATAGAGCGTGTCACCTTTGACGACCTTTTTATGGCGATCAGCATACTTATTGCCATGGGCAGGTTGTACAAAGCCTATCAGCAAACCGAACATAACCAAATGTGCGGCGATCAATCGTACCTGGTGAATCATTACCCCTCCGAATTATTCCATTATCTCACCAAATCAATGGAGTGATATAAGTAAATCCAGAGCGGTTAATTTCTGATTAAGAGTTAATTAAAATAAACATATGATGCATATTTGGCTCAAAAAAAAGCACCAAAAAGCAGCAACTACAATTCCATCTACATGAGCTCTCCCCCCTTGGTTGGTAAAGGATTATGACCAACTGTTTTCGCTTGTATTTGAAGAATTGAACCTATACCCTACAAGTACCAGATTGCTTTTTGTAACCGTTAAAACTATCTGATGAGAACCCTATGCTGAAACCCAAAGTAACCGTTTTGGTGATCACCATTTTGCTCCATTGTTTGGCATTAAATGGCTGGGCAAAAGAAATCTCTGTTGGCGTAAGTACCGGGTATCCCCCTTATTACTATGAGCAGGATGGTACGCTTCAGGGTATTTGTATCGACATTGTAAATACCGTTGCTGAGACATTGGGCTACGAAGTAACATACCGGCAGTTCCCGTGGAAGCGATTACTGGCTGAAGCCAGAAAAGGGAGTGTAGATGCGATTATGCCGCTGTTCCGTACCACTGAGCGCGAAGCATACCTGCTCTTTGATGGGCTTAATCTTGCTTATGAAACAAATCACCTCTTTGCCCACAAAAACCAAGATATTGAATTTAGCGGCGACCTCAGTACGCTCCGCTCCTATTCCATCGGCGTTGTCAGCGATTATAGTTATGGTAAGGATTTCGACAGCCTGACCGATTTAAACAAAGTGGTAACTCAAAGTGATAAGCATCTGCTTGATATGTTCGCTTTTCATCGATTTCAAGTGGGAATCGGCAGCAAATATGTAATTCTCTATTTTGCCCAGCAAGCCGGGATCGATAAGGATATCCAATTTCTTTCTCCAGCCATCACCAGAGACAAATTATACCTCGCCTTCACGAGAAAGTCGGAGCAGGAAGATCTGGCAGCTACCTTTGCTCAAGCACTCCAGGATTTTTTGAACTCAAAACCATACCAGGCGATAATGGAAAAATATGGCTTGCAGGATTAACGCCCATCCCTGACTGATGCTATGATTCCAAAACGACTCCGGACCACCCTGTTTACTGCAGGGCTCGTTATCTTTACTACCATCTATTCCTGCCTCGCCCTCTGGTACACCTATTCTGTTCATCAACGCAAGGTTGCCCAGTTCGAAATTCATGCGACAATCATTTCCTATGACCTCTGGAATCTTAACGATTCTGGAATGCGGACCTACCTGAGCTTGATCGCCGATAAAGAACACTTTCAATCACTTGAAGTACAAGCAGATAATAATCGCAGTTTCCTGAGCATCCAAGGCCCTGCGTTATCCTTGCTCGACCGACTCCTTTGTCAATGGAAACTGATACGGGCGAAGGAAGTACAGAGCCCGATCCTCTATCAAGGTAATCAGATAGGTACGCTTCAAGGTTTCCAGTACAGCCGGACAATCTATGGCCTCTTTTACCTTTTTTGCATTCAATTTTTTCTGGTGGTAACCGGCTTTTTTATCATGTACCTGATTCGCAATCGAAAGCTTCTTGAGGAACAGGTGCAGGAGCGAACCAAACGGTACCTCGAACTGGTGAGCCTGCTACCGGAGATGGTTCTGGAACTTGACGGTGACGGCACCATTGTCTTTGCCAACGAGAAAGCGATTAATCGTTTCGGTCTGCTCAGCCTGGAGAAAAACCGTTACAAGTTTCGTGACTACGTGATAATGGGCAGTGATAAACATTACTCCTGGAAGTCATTTCTTGAAGAGGCAGGTGAGCATGCCGATACGATGGAATTTCGTGCTCGCGATCTTCATGGTCATCATTTTCCCGTGTTGGTGCGAGCCTCAACTATTCGAACCGGAGACCTCATCAGCGGTGCCCGTGTAATCATCGTAGATATTACTGAAAGAACAGCGCTTGAAGAACAGCTGAACCGGGACCAGAAGATGAAGGCCATCGGGATGATGGCGGGAAGCGTGGCTCACGACCTGAATAATATTCTCTCGGGCATCGTCAACTACCCGGAAATCTTGCTCCACAAGCTTTCCGACTCAAGTCCATTGCGCACTCATGTACACGCCCTCAAAGACGCAGGACTTCGTGCCGCCGCAGTGGTTGCCGACCTGTTAACGGTAGCCCGAGGTGCGGTTGCCACTCGTGAAACAGCCAGTTTAAATGACATCGTTCAGCAATATCTGCAATCCCCGGAATTTCAGCAACTGTCTGAGTTGTACCCTGAAATCACCTACCAATCGGATATCGCCACCGATCCCATCCATATCTCCTGCTCCATCATCCATGTTCGAAAATGTTTGATGAACCTGACCATCAATGGTTCAGAAGCAATTACCGGCGCCGGGAGGATAACAATTGCGACCCGACGTGAAACCATAGACACTGATGTCGGAACCACCCTTGCTCCAGGAGATTATGCGCTCCTGTCTATCCAGGATTCAGGCAGTGGAATTTCTCCCCAGGATCTGGAGCGGATATTCGAACCATTTTATTCAAAGAAAGAAATGGGTAGAAGTGGTACCGGCCTGGGACTTGCGGTCGTCCAGAACACCATGCAGGATCATGATGGTACGGTCACCGTCGAGACTGGTGATACTGGATCAATCTTCAAACTCTATTTTCCCGTCTCCGGGGAATCACCGGAAGCCGCCCCGGAACAAGAAGATTGGCAGACTTACAAGGGCCAGGGCAAAACCATCCTGATAATTGATGATGAACCGCAACAGCGCGATATCGCCAGCCAGTTCCTCAGGTCTATGCAATATCAAGTTTATACTGCTTCCTCAGGTCAGGATGCCCTTGAGCTCCTGGCGCACACTGATGTTGATCTGCTGGTTCTGGATATGATTATTGGCCAAGGCATGAATGGCCTTGAGACCTACCGGCAGATTCTCACCTCCAAACCGGAGCAGAAAGCGATCATCATAAGCGGGTATTCCGAGAGCAGTGATGTCATCGAAACCATGCGACTTGGGGCGGGGCAATTGTTGAACAAACCGTATACGCAAGAACAGCTCATTACCGCGGTATATGAGGAAGTTTTCAGCAAGCCTGCTGCATCAGCAAATACATCTGATACTCAACCGCCAATTCAGGACTGAATTGGACAAGCCCCTGTTTGTTCTCTATATCTGAAAACCCGGTAATATCAAGTAACTCTGCTAATTCTTGGCCATTTGAGAATTGATAACACTCAACACCATGCCGGTCATATTCATCACCAGGGTCCAAATATTTCCATGTCTCATACCGATAACCATTTCCATCAGGCTCATTTGATATTGAAGCCATAGGCAACCAGCAACGCTGGGTACAGCTGGTGATCATAGAATAGTCCACAGGGTCCAGGGTTACGATAACGGCGTCCTGGTTCTTGTCATATCGCGTATAATACCCCATGGCTTATGGCACTCTGAAAGATTTCAAAATCGACATCCCCGTAAAATCTTCTGGTATGACAATGCATGCCAGAAGACTGCCCTTGCCAATTCTAACTGAGATTTTCATCATTTTTATTTGATCCTATATTCTCTCGCATTTCAAGCCTGTAGAAAAATCATAACTTGTCCGGTAATCAGAGACGACCCTGTTATCTCCGAAATATAAAAGGTATGCTTCGCAACAGTTGAAGAAAGACAATCCCGTCATACTTTATACATAGATATTTGAGGATAAACTTAGAATAAGCGAGGAGATGATGATGAAAACATGCAGCTTACATGATTTCATGACCGAGATGAAACCTTGGCTCGACAGCTCATACATCCAGACGGCCTTTGTCGATAAGAGGGGAAATTTTGTTCTTCAGTTCATCGATGGAGTCCAGAATATCTATAATATCGATGACTGCAACGCCGAGCAGATCCAAGGGATACTCAAGGATCTGAAAGCCAGAGGTATCTCCATATTGGATGGTTGATATTTTTCGATTACAGATGAAAGGGCTTACAGAATTAATTCTGCAAGCCCTTTCATCTAACTCACACAAGGAGCGATTCGAAAACCCTACCTACGTTTAGTAGTTCATTGAGTTCCCTTTTAACATGAGCCCTTTCAGGGAGGTTCAAAATTATCATTGAACCATTATCTGCATTTTATCACCTCTATTCATAAGGGTGTCCAAAAATTCACCGAATATGCAAATCAACAATGAACAGGTGAACCAAACGATAGTACGAGGAAGAAAGCTGTATTTCAAAATCTGACTCTACCTGGCACGTGCGTATGTCTCGTTCAAACATCACGTTTGATCAGAATTCCCCGATTATCTCCAACAAGAATTCTGCATACACAGCGTTACCCTTTTCATTAAAGTGACCATCTTGTTGATAATACAATTCAGATAATGCTATGCTATTTCGTTCACAGTACGCTTTGAAACTTTCAAATCTACCTCCTTTTTGTGAAATAAAATCCATAACGTAGGGATGGGATAGAGCTCTGTTGACGTCCTTCGGCGGTATGAACGAAAAAATTAATTCGTAACCATGGTTCACTGAATGCGTAATCCAGTCTTCTATTACCCTTCTATTCTCAAGTGTCGCTGCATGATGAGAGTATTCTGCTCCAATTTTTGCCAAGCCAACATATATACTCCGTTTACAGGTAGAGTGGCCATTATGTTGCGTGAACCATGGAGTTCGAAATCTACGGCTCAGATCTGTAATAACATTGGCTGTCAACGAGTAGATGCGTAATAGAATTGTTACATTCACATTGTCATTTGAGAGTCGGCTGTATTCGAAATAATCTGAGCCGAACTCTCCACAATATTCAATATTTTCTACCATATAACCATCTATGACGGTCGTGTGGGGGAAGAAGAAATCATTATCTAAATCATTACTTAGTACATTGACAATGACGTAGCTGGGACGCAGACCCGCTTCGTAGAGACGATTGAACTTGATAAATTGATGGCGTTGACCAGTATGGCTGACCCCGCATGCAAAAACGGGAATTTGGCTCCGGTCTTGGAGAATCGTCCCAAACTTCTTCGCGTATTCTGCATAGCCCCAGGTAAAGCTGTCGCCTGCCAAATAGATGCCATCTGCCAACTGATCGTCACGCCACTCATCGTCAAAACAACCATACGTGTTCCCCCAGACGTCATACTCTTTGTATTCGCGAGGCTTTATAGAAGTAGATGTGCGAAAATTCGGGTTGATATCAAAGCCGAGCTCTGCGTCTGATCTAAAATGATGCATAGGATACCCTCTGGAAATCTCTTCTATAGGCACCCCGTAATATGGGAAGATATGTTGCAAGTGATCTTTGAAAATTAGCCCTGTTACATCAACGCAAATGATTGTCGCAAGAGATACGAGAAGTACGGTTCCCAGATCTTTAATCCAACGCATATCGTTACCTGCAGCTCTCTTTTATCGCTTCATCCTGTTCTATGTTAATAAGCAGGAAATTTTCAACATCCAAGACATCAAACTCTGTGCCGATAAACTGGCCTGCCCCACTTAGTCGGTTCCCCCTTTGCATAGTGGATAGATCTCTTGTTGATATTAAAAGGTTCATTATCATTTTCTGCAGGAAACATAACCGTTTCAGGTGCAAGTGGTTTATAAATCAATGCGTTATACGGCCGAATAGTTTTGTATTGCCGTCTCCATGCCTCAATCAAAATATGGGTTTCTCTTTAAGAGTAGCAGATCTCTCCGATTAACAGTTCATCTCTCAATTTACCATTGAAAGATTCGTTATACCCATTTCCCCAGGACTCCCAGGAGAGATATTCTCAATTATATTGAGATACTTTATAACCCAGTGTGTCGGCAAGGATTCAATAGTGATATTTCACCAGTAGAATTCTAAAAACAATATGCTATGAAAGGGAAGAGTGCCTAGGATTCTAGGGGCGATTCAAAAACCCGTTAACAACAATCTCCCCTTAAACCCCGAACCAAATGTGGTGGCCAATAATTGGCTCAGATATACATCAAGTCTGATTTTTTAAGTCGAGGGGGTATTGTATGTCGATATCAATAGGCGGTGGATTTGTAGTGCTGCTGTTGCTGGAGTTCTTCTTACCTGGTGATAGTGGAAGTATTTGTGATGATGTGAGATATCTCTTCTTCGAGGAGTTCATTGATTAGGATAGGAAAGATTAGAAATGGATGTTTGATCGATAGAACGCTTGGGATTTTGGCTGTCCCCTTTCTTTGGTGTAGAACCTGTAACCGGCATGTCACCAAATAAAAAAGAGGTTGCAGCCAGAAGCCACAACCCCTTCATTTAACTGGCACACCAGGAGCGATTCGAACGCCCGACCTACGGATTCGTAGTCCGTTGCTCTATCCAGCTGAGCTACTGGTGCGTAGAGGGAGCTTTATACTCCAGATTGGAAATTAACTCAAGCCTGTTTTTTTCTGGCCGTCCTCTTTTTCCGCCTTGTGAAAGACGATTTCGTGATCGGTTGGTTTGAGGCTCGGATCGGCACTTACAATCACCCGGGTGTTGTATTTTTCTTCCAGTTCATAGAGCTCATGCCGCTTATTGTTCAGCAGATATTCGGCCACGTCGATGGGGAATCGACAGTCGATTCTGGTTACCTGGTTTCTGCTGGCTCCGGTGTGTATCCGCCTAAAATAAAACAATGCCTGGGTTTCAACTGACTTAACGGTGCCTCGGCCCCGGCAATGCTCACATACCTTATAATTACCAGACTCGATGGGTGAACCCATTTTCTGCCGGGAAATCTGCATCAGGCCGAAACGGGAGATTCTACTGGTATCAACCTTGGCCTTATCCCGCTTCATTGCCGAGCGCACCAGCTTCTCTACCTCACGGATATGCTTGGCGTTACGCATATCGATAAAATCTACCACGATGAGACCACCGAGATCCCGGAGCCGCAACTGCCGGGCCAATTCTTTGGCCGCTTCCATATTGGCCTGAAAAATAGTCTCCTCAAAGTTCTTTCCCTTGGCCGTGGAACCGGAGTTCACATCGATTGCCACCAATGCCTCGGTGGCATCGATCACGATGGAACCGCCTGAGGGGAGATTTACCCGTGGTTGATAGATCGATTCAATCTGGTCTTCCACACTGTACTGGTTGAAAATCGGCCGGGCGCCACGATGCTGTTTAACCCGGGTTTGGCGCTGTTTCGCCGGCAGCATCTCGATGAAGTCGCGGACCTTCTCAAGTGCCTCATCACTATCGACCAGGATCTCTTCAATGGCCGGGTAATAAAACTCTCGGAGAAATCTCATCACGCAATTATAATCCTGATAAAGAAGGCCAACCCCTTCCATAGTCTGCCCCTTGGTTTTAATCTCGCGCCAGAGCTTAAGCAGAAACCGGACATCTTTGGACAAAGCCGTTTTCGTGATATCGACACTTGCCGTTCTGACAATCCAACCGATTCCTTCGGGAATTTTCAGGGTGTTCATCACTTCCCGGAGCTGATTTCTTCGCTCCTCTCCCGATATCTTGCGCGAGATACCCTCGGAGTCGGAACCGGGCATCAGTACCACACAGCGACCGGGGATCGACAGGTAGGTGGTCATATTCGCACCTTTTTTGCCGATCTCTTCCTTTACCACCTGAACCAATAGTTCCTGTCCCTTCTCTATAACGTCTGAAATAGAGAGTTTTTTCCACTGGTGATTTTCTACCAGTTTCTGGACTTCCGGGGAAAGCTGCTGTTTGTAATACTCCGGGTGAATTTCATTAAAGGGCAGAAAGCCGTTTTTATCGGTACCATAATCAATAAAGGCTGCCTGGAGATTAGGCTCAATCGCCACAATTCTGGCCTTGTAGATATTATTCCTGGTCTGGACTCTACCCACCGTTGACACATGGATCGATTCAAGACGACCATCTTCCAACAGTGCGAGACGACACTCTTCCGGCTCTTCCGCATTGATGAGCAGTTTAACAACCGGTGCCTCACCTTCAGGTTCCTCAACCGACTCTTGGGGTTGCGGTTCAGGACTCTTTTTACTTTTGCGTGAACCACGTTTTTTCTGTGGTTTCACCGGCTCGGACTTGGCCTGCTCCTGATCCGTATCTTCCACAACCTGCTCTGCTGCTTCTACAGGAGTTGATTCACTGGTTTCTTTCTGCTCCTGGGGTTTGGTGCTTTTGCGCGGTCGTCCCCTTCTGCCTCTTTTTTTTCTGGGCGTCTTTCCCTCGGTTGCCGGCTGACCTGGCCGAACCGATTCCTCCGGTTTTACTGGGACACTGTCTTCAACTGCTTCCTGGGTTTTTACCGGTTCAGCAATCTTGGCAGGACTTTTTTTCTGGCGTGACGGCGAAGTCTTGCCAGAGGGGGTGGAACGGGAGGATGATGTCTTTTTGGCTGGTGCTGCTTTTTTGCGTCCGCGGGGACTCTTCTTTTCGCTTTTCTGCGCTTCTGGTTTTTCTTCAACAACCGTGCTTTTCCACCAGGCACCTGTCGATGCTTTGATCGTACTCTTCTTCGTCGAACTTTGGGAAGAACGCTCTTCCTTTTTTGATTGAGTCATGTAATACCTTTCCTGAACGGCCCCAGCCAATACCGGTTGCCGCTCTCGAATTTTTATAAACCTCATCCACAATCAATGGAAGCGGTTTATCATGTGACGCCGATTGTTTGTCAGTCAGCGTGTATGCTCCGTCATTGTCTGCACCGGTTTGTTCTTAGGTAAACCGGCACCAGCGTTGTCATAGTGTGGTACGGAGCATGTCTTCAATTTTCTGCCAGGGCAGCCAGTCTGCGCTCGTGGATAGCCTCAGACCAGATACCAGAATTTTGTTCAATCGTTTCTGCTGTTCGATTTTTGTGCCGAACTCCTCAGTAATGAGGAAACATAGAACGATTTCACCGTGTTTCATGCGTGCTTAATTTTCGTTTTCAAACGAAAAATGCTGTTATTATCTGGCATTCACGGTAAACTGCTCGGAAAGTAAAACAAAAGCCCTTTATTATCAAGCTCAAACTGTTATTTTAGGCTTGACACCGACAGAACCGGCTCGTACATTTCGATGTTTGGGGGAGACAGTTCTGTATAATATTTACACCTGATTGAACACTTTCAGTGCAAGTGTACCGCAGGCAACACATTATCTAAAAGGAGTGCATTGTGACAAAGCAGTTGCCACACGTTCTCACTTATAACGCGCTAATATTTATTTTCTTTTTCCTAGTTCTCGCACTTACCGGTCAGGCATTTGGCGCAAAGTCCGTTTCCACCGAGGAATGGGACATCACCGCCGATCGGGTCATTCAGTTTGATAATCCGCCCTCCATCGTTGCGGAAGGTAATATCGAGCTGGTAAAAAAGAAAGTCCTGCCACCCAAACCCAAAGTAAAGAAAGAACAGACCACCGACTGGTCTGTCCTGCTCGGTGAGGAAGCAACTCCCACAGAGGTCACCCCCGAGGATTTACCTGCGTCGACCGAAGTGGAATATAAGACTGAAATCACCATCAAAGCGGACTGGCTCCGCTATGACACCACACTCGGCACCATTAAAGCACGCGGTAATGTTTCTGTCGAAAGTGATGGAGAACTGCTGATGGCTGACCAGGCCGTTGTGAACGTCGAACAGCAGACCGGTTCTTTCACCAATGCAACCATCATCAGAGACGAATACGACATGCACCTCGAAGGCGAGGTAATTGAAAAAACCGGGTATAAAACCTATCGGATCGAAAATGGCTGGGTTGTAACCTGTAAGTTGAAAAAGGACGAAACTGCACCTTGGAGTATTGCCGCCGGTAATGCGGTAATCGAGCAGGACGGTTACGCAACGTTGAACCATGCACGCTTCAGGATAAACGATGTACCGGTATTCTACTTGCCATGGCTGATGTTGCCGGTAAAAACCACCAGACAGTCGGGAATTCTATTTCCCGAGTTTTCTTCATCAAAAAATAACGGTCTGGGCATTAATCTCCCCATCTTCTGGAATATCTCCGATTCAACAGATCTGACCTTCTACACAGAATATATGGAAAACCGTGGATTCATGCCTTCCCTTGAATTCCGCTACTACCAGAACAGTAAAGATAAAGGTGCCTTTATGGGCACGTATCTCTACGATGACCTGAGTGATCCCTCTGAAACAGATTATTATCGTGACACCGGCTACACCCATGATAATCAGGAACGGTACTGGGTACGGGGTAAAATCGACCAGGATTTCGGCAGCGGCTGGACCTCCCGGCTTGATCTTGACCTGGTGTCAGATCGCGATTACCTCACTGAGTTCAATAGCGGCATGACCGGTTTCAAGGACAGTAACGATAATTTTCTAGACACCTTTGGACGCGGCTTTGAAAATAAAACCGATGACCAGAGAAACAACTCGTTCTCGATTCAAAATTCCTGGGGTCCCACCTCGCTTACCGCCCAGTTGCTCACTATTAACGATGTGCGGGCCAACAAGACAAGCCCGACGCCATTGTGGCGGCTCCCTGATGTCGAATATGACGGTGCGCTACCCATTGGTTCGGGCGGCAACCTCGTCCTCAATTGGGATGCAGACTACGTTTTCTTCTACCGCGAAGATGGTATTGGTGGTCACCGAATAGACCTGCATCCCCGCCTGAGTGCACCAATACCACTCGGTTCATACCTTGAATCACGGGCCGAGGTTGGGGTGCGTGATACCATCTACAGTGTCCAGGAGTTTGGTGATGGGCAATGGAGCAATGATAGCGAGCAGAACCGACTGTTATATGACATACATGCCGAGGTTGGCACAACCCTGTTACGTGACTTTGCCGTTAACGGTAATGGTTATGATGCGTTTCGGCACCAGATCCGCCCTTATGTAGAGTACGATTTTATACCGGATGAGGACCAGACGGACTTGCCCTATTTCTCTAGTATCGATCGAATTTCCCAATCGAATAAAATCACCTATGGTTTCGACAATTTCTTTGACCTGCTCGATGGCGGCTCAAAATCCAGGGAATATGGCTCGCTGAAGATCAAACAAAGTTACAGTCTGCTCGACGATGACTCTGATGAGCCATTATCTGACATCAATGCCAAACTCAAATGGAAGCCTTCCAAGTCTGCAAGTCTCACCTATAAAACTGACCTGGATATGTATGGTGACGGGTTTGTCCGACATAACCTTGAATTTGCCTATCTGAATGGGCGTGGTGACAAGTTTGGCATGGAATACGTCTTTGATGACACCACCGATACTGAACAAATCAACGGTGCGGTCAAGGCGATGTTGATCCCCAAATGGTATCTGGATCTTGATATCAAACATTCCATATCAGAAGATGAAACAAACGAGGCTGACCTCGCCATTACCTATCGGGCACCATGCTGGTCAGTTTCCTTTGGTTCGGAGTACACCCCCAACGATACCGTGTTCATGATCATGTTCAATCTTGCCAACATCGGCAGCCCGTTCGGTGTTGATCTCTAGTCATGAAACGATCACTCGCTGCTGCCCGATCGCTTCAATGACAGAGATAGCCGAAATCGACCATGGTACAAGTCAATAAAGATATGAACCATAACTACGATGTGTTCAACGGCGACGCCGATGGTATTTGTGCCCTACATCAGCTTCGACTCAGTGACCCGGAACCAACTGCGGAACTAATCACCGGCGTCAAGCGTGACATCAATCTTTTGACCAGGATTGAAAACGTTACCAACAGTAGAATCACCGTGCTTGACATCTCCATGGATACAAATCGTGAGGCATTAGTAGGGGTACTGGAAAATGGTAACGAGGTACGCTACATCGATCACCACTATGCGGGAGAAATACCCGATAGCCCGCTGCTGACCGCACATATTGATGTATCGCCCGAACGATGCACCTCATTGATTGTCGACCAACTCTTATGGGGAAAATACCGGCTCTGGGCAATATGCGGTGCTTATGGTGACAATCTTCATGCGGTCGCAGCCTCAATGGCCGAGCAGGAACATCTTGATCAACAACAGAGCGCACAACTCTGTGAGATTGGAGAACTCCTGAATTACAACGGTTACGGGGCCCGTCTCCGGGATCTCTACTTTGCCCCTGATCAGCTCTATCTCGATGTGCAGACTTTTGAAAATCCATTTGATTATTACCACGGCTCCGATTGCCTCAAAACATTGCAACTTGGCTTTAAAAGTGACATGGACTTAGCCCTGTCTCAACCGGAGTTTGCAACCCGAGGGAGAAACCGGGTATTTCGGTTTCCCGACAATCCATGGGCTCGCAGGGTATCAGGGGTATTTGCCAATCTCAAAGCGCGGGAAAACCCCGATGGAGCTCATGCATTGATAACCGAGAATAATGATGATACCTTGCGGATATCCGTCAGAGCTCCGGTCAATAATCGAAGGGATGCCGATACGCTCTGCCGGTCATTTCCAACCGGAGGCGGACGCGCAGGCGCAGCCGGAATAAATGCCTTACCGGCCGAGAAGCTTACCCACTTCCTTAATGAATTTGAAAAAACTTATTCTTGAACCCACATGTGTGCTCATTCAATGTTGTTAAAACAAGCAGACGTTTTAAAGAAAATCACTATCTTAAAAGTTTTGAATAAATTGGGAAACTGCTCCTTCCTCGCCCTGGCTATCCTACTCCTCACACCGCTGCTGTTCGCTTTTGCATTTGATCAGTCTGCAGTTGCCGCGAAACCCAAGGCTGCCGATCTGGTTAAAGACGGGCAGCTCATCGACCTGGCCTCTGAGAAATATCACATTCTGTTCAAAGAACTGGAGCAGGAGCATCAATTTAGTCAGGAAGAATTGCAGCCATTGTTTGCCGGGGTATCGATTAACCGAAGGGTTCTGGAACTCATGGATAAGCAGTGGGAGGCCAAACCATACTATAAATATCGATCACTGTTCATCACTTCTCGAACCATTTCAAAGGCCAAAAAGAAACTGCGGCAGCACAAAGAACTGCTTGATAGAATTGAAGACGCTTTTGGAGTTGACCGGGCCATCGTGATTGCAATCTGGGGAATCGAATCACGGTTTGGTACGCACAGCGGTTCCTTCCCAGTGTTTGAAACACTCAACACTCTTTTTGATGCCTACCCGAGACGTTCCAA
Source organism: Desulfobulbaceae bacterium (assembly GCA_004796425.1). GTDB lineage: Bacteria > Desulfobacterota > Desulfobulbia > Desulfobulbales > Desulfocapsaceae > MADRE3. The sequence goes on from QZLB01000036.1 coordinate 41,006, forward strand.
GTTCTTCCGCAAGCAGTTGGTCCACTTCCTCCTGCTTTGCCGGGAAAACCAGATCGATCCCCTGGTTGTAAAAGGATCTTATGCCGGAGCCTTCGGCCAGACCCAGTTCATCCCTTCCAGCTTCAGGGAATACTCGGTCAGTTTTGACGGTGATGGTATCAGGGATGTTTTTAACTCGACGGAGGATATCCTCGCTTCCATTGCCAATTACCTGAAACGATTTCACTGGACACTCAATGGCCAACGCTATGTTGATATCGGCAACGAACTGAAGTCGCAGTCTCTGATCAGTGCCAACCTCAAAGGGCGCAAGGGACGAGTTCCCTATCAGGAAGTGAGTGCGGCCCAACAGCTTGACCTGCCCACTCCACCAGGGAACCGAGATCTTTCAATCGTTGGTCTCGAACTGTCACCAGCTGATGGTGGAGGATATCGCTACGTTGCTGCCTACCCGAATTTCCATGCAATTACCGAATGGAATCATTCCAACCGTTATGCAATGGCAGTCATCGAACTTGCAGAGGCGATTGAATAGTTTACTGCTGTTTCAGCGACACAACGGGTGTAGTTGAGATGACGCGTGGTTTTACCAGTCTTCTTTTATTTATCTTCTTCTGCAGCCTACTCTGGTCCTGCAGCACACCAAAAGGTTTGGTGCGGCTGGAAAAAGAGCAGTACCCGGTCTTTACCGATTCCTACACCAGGGAGTCTCTGCTTACCGCCATTGACAATCAGATCCACTACCTGCGCGGAACCAACCGCAAAAATGAACCGGCAGGTAACCTGCTCCCCCTCAACAACCTGAGCTACATTGAATCGCTCGAATCTTTTCGGACCCTGATATTGTTGCATCCGTTTCCATTAGAACTCAACAGGATGATCAGGGAGCACTATACCGTGTACCAATCTGAAGGTCGTGATGGACAGGACAATGATGATATCCTGTTGACCGGTTATTATGAACCGCTGTTCCATGGGAGCATCATCAGGGACAAACAGTTCCGTTTTCCATTGTATGCGGTTCCTAAAAGCCTGATCCAGACAAAGGACCGGAACGGAAAGAAGACAATTGGTCGATATGACGATTCAGGTGACATTAAACCCTATTGGAGCCGAAGCGAGATTGAATCGGGTGAGCTGCTGGTAGGAAGTGAGCTGGTTTATCTCAAAGATCCGCTTGATGCCTACCTGATGCATGTCCAAGGTTCAGGGAGAATTTTACTGCAGGACGGCTCAATCAGACCGCTGCATTTCAGTAACTCGAATGGCTTGACATACAACAGTCTGGGCAAACTTTTTGTCGACGAAGGGCACCTCGCCAAAGAGGATGTATCGATTCCAGCCATCAGATCGTATTTTTCTGCTCATCCCGACCAGATCACCCGTATGCTTCACCATAACCCCCGCTATATCTTTTTTAAATGGGGAGAACCTGATGGACCACGCGGCTCAATCGGTGAAGTTCTCACCCCGGGTCGTTCAGTTGCAGTGGACCACTCAAGAATCCCAAGCGGGTCAATTGGCTATATCATCTCCCGAAAACCGGTCTTGGATAGCAGGAACCAAATCGACCATTGGAAACCCTTTACCCGCTTCGTGCTTTTCCAGGATAGCGGCGCTGCAATTAAAGGTGCTGGACGGGCTGATTTGTTCCTGGGAAGTGGAAAATACGCGGAAACCACTGCAAGTCACATGAATGAATCAGGAAAATTATTTATTCTAATTCAAAACAGTTTTGAACTGCCTGAAAAAATCAAGTAAACTGTCTCCATACACAGACAATGATGCACTAATGGCAAGGTAAATAATTTTCCATGAGACAGAGCGGCTTTCCCATCACCCTGACCACTGATTTTGGCTATCGCGATGAATATGTCGGAGTTATGAAGGGAGTGATTCTCTCCATTAACAAAGGCATTCCGATTGTTGACCTGGTGCATGATGTATCCCCGCAGAACATCCGCCAAGCTGCCAAAATTATCTGGAATAACCATAAATATTTTCCCGATGGCAGTGTGCACGTGGGTATCGTCGATCCGAGCGTTGGCTCAAGCAGGCGAATTCTTGCCATTCAGCATGATACGCATTGCTTCATCGGACCGGACAATGGGATTTTCACCCCGCTTCTGCTCTCCAAAAACCCACTGGAAATCTTCTCGGTGGAAAACGCCAAGCTTTTTCTCAAGAGAGTGAGCAACACCTTTCACGGTCGGGACATTATTGCCCCGGTGGCTGCTCGACTCGCCTCTGGCATGGCGATTGCCCAGGTTGGACCGAAGGTGAAAAAAGAGAGCTGTATTCTGGTCAGCCTGAAAGAGCCGGTATTGCAACCAAATGGGGTAGCAGGTGAGGTGACGAGCATTGATCATTTTGGCAATGTGCGGACCAACATCACCAAATCCTATTTAAACCGGATCGTGATGAATGATACCCCGTGTATCACCATAAAGAACTATTCCATCGACTTTGCCAATGGCAGCTACAGCTCCATGCCGGACAATATACCCACCGCCCTGGTCAATAGCAGTGGCGAACTGGAAATCAGCATTAAAAACGGTAACGCGGGCAAAAAGTTGCAGGTTTCGAGAGGTGAACGGGTTTTTGTCCGGGGTCATCTCCCGGAGTGCATCTCACCAGACAAGTTATTCCCGATTCAAGACCCATCCAGATCTTCCAACTAAACACATACGATCTGATAACTGACCGTGTGACTTGACAGATTTAGTCCGCCAATGCGCCAAAGCGTTGCCAGAAATCTGGAAAGGATTTAGCCACGCAGTGCTCATCCAGGATTTTCACCCCTGGTATCCGCAAACCGGCAACCGCCATGCACATAGCCATTCGATGATCATCATAGGTATGAATCTCGGCACCATGGAGGCCCACCCCACCCGAACCATGAATAATCATGGAGTCGGCATGTTCCTCGACCCGGGCACCCAGTTTACCGAGCTCGGTCACCACCGCATTAAGGCGATCACACTCTTTGATACGCAAGTGAGCGATATTGGTAATCTCTGTTGTTCCTTCTGCAAAAGCAGCAACTACGGCCAGGGTCGGAACCACATCGGGCATATTGCCCATGTCTACCGAGATGCCCTCGAGTTTTTCAGGGCCCTGAACCGATATCCCCCCGTCAATCTGTTCTATGTTACAACCCATCCGGGCAAGCAGCGGCACCAGTTGAGCATCACCCTGCAGCGAGGGCACCGGAACATTAGTCACTCTCACCCTGCCACCGGTAACCGCAGCAGCAGCCCAAAAATATGAGGCATTGGAAGCATCCCCTTCTACCTGGTAATCCTGGTGTTGATAGCCACCCGGTTCAATACTGAAATAGGAAAGATCAGTTGCCGCCTCTATGGACACGCCAAAATCGCTCATCACCTCAAGGGTCATAACCACATAGGGTTTTGAAAGCACTTCCCCCTCAACTCGCAAAACAGCCTTCTTGCGGGCAAACGGACCGACCAGCAGCAGTGAGGAAAGATATTGACTGGATTTTCCTTCCGGCAAAATGGTCTCCCCTCCCGCAAGCCCCTCTGCTCTAATACTCAAAGGCGGACAACCAGTTCCATGGATCGACTCAATATCGACCCCCCAACCTTCCAAAGCCTCCATCAGCGGCCCGATCGGACGCTCATGCATACGGCTGTCACCATCAATGATAAATTCGCCATGTCCCAGAGCTGCAACCGAGGTCAGAAAACGGGTCGCGGTGCCATTGTTACCGAGATAGATATCTTCTTCAGGTGTCGCAATTGCCCCTCCTTTGCCATGCACGATCCAATGTTGTGATTTCCGCTCAATCTCTACACCCATCTGCTCGAGAGCCTGAGAGGAATAACGTGTATCATCACTTTCAAGCACCCCTTTCAATTGACTGGTGCCATCGGCTAGAGCAGCGGCAATCAACGCTCGTTGAGTCAGGCTCTTAGAGCCGGGAACGGTCACATCTTTCTCAAGGTGGGTTACGGGTTGAATTTCTATCATGAGAAACCTTTTTTGCTATTCGGTTAGTTACGTTTCTGCTGGAGTTGGGTAATAAGGGCCTGGCGCATAACCTCCACGGGTGGTTCACGTTTGGTCCAGCATTCAAATTGGGCGACCCCCTGGTAGAGCAGCATCTCCAAACCATTTATACAGTGGGCACCATGATAGGCCGCCTCTTGGAGCAGTCTGGTTTGCAGCGGTGCGTAGACAATATCCATCACCACCGTGAACTGACTGAGAGCCTCAGCACTTATTGGTAGCACATCCTTTTGTGAGCCCATCCCAACAGAAGTTGCGTTTATCAGGATGTCATAAGATTTAGTATCCTGCTCCGTCAATGATTTCCAGGAACACCCCAAATCATCAGCCAGCGCTCGACCACGTGATTCCGTGCGGGAATGAATCTCTACATGACACCCCTCCTGCAACAAGCCAAAGCCGATCGCCCGGGCAGATCCTCCAGCTCCTAGAATCACCGCTGAGCTTTCACGCAGTTCTATTTTCCGGGCCAGCGCACGGTTGGCACCAAGCCAGTCGGTGTTGCTCCCGATAAGCTCAGTTTTATCTGCAGTCTCAACGACTTCAATGGTATTCACGGCACCAATTTTCTGAGCCAGCGGATCAATGCGGTCGAGATGGTCCATCACAGACTCTTTGTGGGGAATGGTTACCGAGGCTCCTTGAATACCCAGGGCGCGAACCCCCGCCACCGCCACTTCAATATCGGGCGAGGGGAGCGGAATATAAACACGATTTTCCCCCAGCGCAGCAAATGCTGCATTATGCATTGCCGGGCTTAATGAGTGTTCCACCGGATTACCGATGATTCCATATACTTTTGTTTTGCCATTAACGTTCATAGATTCACGAAAACGAGTCAATTACAACTGTGCCAGTAACTGCTGCAACTGCTCGGCAGAAAGCTGACCGGAGGCAGTGCCTTGGTTTGCACGAGGTGCACAATAGGTCATGAACCCCCCAAGCCTGGCCGTTGCCACTCTGCTTATCCTGCCTGGATCACCCATGCAGAAACCAATCAATGGAAAATTCAGATCTGCGGCTTGCTCCTGGAGTTTAAGGACACGAAGCACGTCGAGATAATCGGCTGCAGTTGTAACAATTTTACCGATCGCTCCATCATACTGCTGCATCTGTAGAACGATGTTCTCAAGCGTTGCCTGATCAGGCGTCTTTTCGAAATCATGATATGACAAAATCAGGCAGCAACCCGATTCTGCCGTGTGGGCCAGCAGGGCCGCTTTTGTTTCCGCAGGTGCCCTGAGCTCGCAATCAATAAATGACGCACCACCGGAGGCCGCTTCCAGCAGGGTTTCGAGCCGCTCTGTCTCGCGACCCGTAAAATTTCCACCTTCCCAATCCGGCCGATAGGTAAAGAGTAGTGGCGCAGAGATCTTCTCGACAAATGGTTTTATTGCCGGCTCAGACAACATATCAAGGCGTATCTCGATTATATCAGCACCTTGCTGCTCCTCATGGGCGATTTCCAGGGCTTCGTCTATTGATGCGATACCGACCGCTACACATATCAAGGTTTTTTGCTGGTTCATTTCTTTTCTTCTTTCTCTTCTTTCTCAAGCTCCTGGTCAAGAAGTTTCATGGCAAGCCCTGTCAACGCTGAAACCACGACAAAATCATCAACAATTCCAAAGCCTAGGAGCCAGTCAGGAATCACATCAAAGGGAAATACCAGATAGATAACCGCTCCCAGCACCAACCCTTTGATATGCAAAGGTGTTTCTCTACGGAACAATAATTTCAGGTAATTGCGCCAGTTTTTTAGGACCGAGAGAATAAGTGTTGTTTTATCGGAGGAGCTGCTCATCAATCGACCTCAAGCGTGCCAATCAGCTCTCGTACCGACCCCAGCTGCTGGTCTTTGACATACTCACCAATCCCATCGACAATGTCTTCACTGATCCGGGGATTGATAAAATTCGCAGTACCCACCTGGATCGCACTCGCCCCGGCGATAAGGAATTCAAGGGCATCTTCCATATTATCGATGCCGCCAATACCGATTACTGGAATTGAAACTCGCTGAGCCACCTGATACACCATGCGAAGTGCCACCGGTTTGATTGCCGGACCCGACAGTCCACCAATAACATTGGCCAATTTTGGCTTTTTCGTTTTGACATCAATCGCCATACCGATCAAAGTGTTAATAAGTGAGAGTGAGTCCGCCCCGGCACGCTCAACACTGAGCGCCATTTCGACGATATCAGAGACATTAGGTGACAATTTCACCATCACCGGTAGTGATGAAACAGATTTGACGGCCTCAGTTACCGCAGCGGCCATATGGGGAACGGTGCCGAATGCCACGCCACCTTTCTTCACATTCGGGCAGGATATATTGACCTCAAGTGCAGCAATACCCTCAACGTCTGAGAGTTGTTTGGTGATTTCCTGATACTCCTCGATGGTATCACCTAAAATGTTAACCACCACCGGCACATTCAGCCCTCGAAGATAGGGGATTTTTTCTTTGATAAACCGGGTAACTCCGACATTCTGCAGGCCAATGGCATTGAGCATCCCGCTTGAGGTCTCGACAATCCTTGGAGGTGGATTACCGGCCCTTGGCAACAAAGAAATCCCTTTCACAATGACCCCACCCAACCGGTGAAGGTTGACCAGATTTTCAAACTCACGGGCATAGCCAAAAGTACCGGAAGCGGTCATCACCGGGTTCTGCAACTGAAGAGACCCGATGTTTACCCGAAGATCCGGATACGGGTCGTGCGCTTTCAGGATTTCCATACCAGCGCTCCCGAGTCAAAAACTGGCCCGTCTATACAGACATGGGCATAGGTGCCATCTGAAGCGGGAATATTACAGCCGAGACAAGCGCCCATCCCGCAGGCCATTACACTTTCAACTGAAACCTGGCAGCCAAAACCACGCTGCAAACAGATATCATGGACCGTTTCAAGCATTGCCTCAGGCCCACAGGCATAAACATGTGTACCGGGAGCTACGCGCTCTGAGTCCAGGCTTTCAGTGACAAAGCCCTCTTCACCGTAGGTGCCATCATCAGTGGCACAAATGATCTTCATGCCGAACTGCTTGAAGTCATCTACCAGCGGTTCAACCTCAGGTTTTGATCGGCCACCCAGCAAAATCAGATCGCTGGTCGCATCACGATTGCGTTTGGCTAATGCTTTTGCAAGAAAGAGTAACGGGGCAATTCCAAGTCCACCGCCCAACAGACAGGCTGGTTTCTCATCGACCAACCGGTATCCCCTGCCCAGTGGGCCAAAGACATCAAGAATTTCTCCCTCCTTGGCATGGGCCAGGATATCAGTTCCTCTTCCTACATTTTTAAAATAGACCTGGATCGAACCATTTGTACTTGCCTGGTGCAAGGAAAAGGGGCGCCTGAGCAAAGGATCATTACCTTTACCGGTCAGAATCATCACAAATTGTCCGGGAAATGCCTGTGCGGCAATTTGTGGAGACTGCAAGGTCAATCTGAAATTATCTTCAGAGAGCTGTTCAAACCTGATAATTCTTGCTTTTTCCTGGTGTTGAGACATAATAACTTTATCTGTTTGGTTGGCTTCGGCCTTTTACTTATGAGCGTTGACTCACAAAATGCTACACAAAGATCCTTACATCCTCGCCGTTGTATTTGTTTTTGGCTCAATGATCGGCAGTTTCTTGAATGTTGTCATTTTAAGACTGCCGCAGCCGGATGCTTCTGTGGTATTTCCAGCTTCACACTGCCCGAAATGCGGGGCAACGTTGCGATGGTTTGAAAATATACCGATTTTCAGCTGGTTTGTGTTACGGGGGAAGTGCGCTCACTGCAGTACTTCCATTTCATCTCAATATCCGATTGTAGAACTCTGCACCGGATTATTGGCTGCCGCCAACACAGTGGTTTTTGGTCTCACCCCTGCCGCTGCCGGCTATTTTATCTTTTCTGCCGCTCTTGTCACTATAATCTGGATTGACATTCATCACCAGATAATACCTGATGTAATCAGTATTCCCGGTATTATTATTGGCTTCGGGTTCTCATTTCTCTCTCCTCTTGTAACCTGGCAGGATTCTCTTTATGGTCTGCTGGCAGGAGGAGGCATCTTCTTTGCCATATCCTACTCCTACTATCTGATCAGAAAGCAGGAGGGTCTGGGCGGTGGAGATATCAAACTGCTGGCAATGCTTGGCGCATTTCTTGGCTGGCAATCGCTACTGTTTATTATACTGGCTAGTTCTCTGACCGGCTCTCTATTCGGTTTGCTTGCCATGGTTTCCCAGAAAAAAGGGGGCGCAACCCGGATTCCCTTTGGCCCGTTTCTCGCCATAAGCGGTCTCGCTTACCTCTTTTTTCATCAGAAAATCCAGTACGTGCTTTGGCTCTATACCAACTTGTTTCGTTGAAAACCAGTCGTTTTCACTCATCACTTCAGCGCTGGTGCAAATAGTTGAGGATCTCACCAAGAACCATCTCCATTTCCCTGAAACAATGATCAGGGGGATTCAACAGAGCCGCCTCAGTCTGGATATAGGGACCTTCGATAAGCTCATCTCGACAATTTGCTACCAGTGCACGGGCAGATTCAACCGTTGTTTCGAGATGAAACTGTAAACCAATCACCCCGCCGGTGTATTGAAAGGCCTGATTCCGGCACCCCTTACTCGTGGCCAGGTGGTTTGCTCCCCGGGGTATCTGGAATGTTTCACCGTGCCAGTGAAAAACGGTCATTTTCTCTGGAAACTGGAAAAGGTTTCCAGCGGTGTCCGGTTGCCGGGAGATCTCAAACCAGCCGATCTCCTTTTCATGATTAGGAGTCACCGATGCACCAAGAGCACGGGCGATCAATTGTGCGCCAAGACACACTCCCAGAATCCGTTTTCCCTGCTCAATGGCTCTAGTAATAAATTCGAGCTCTGCAGTCAGCCAGGGATAACGATCTGCATCATTGACACTCATCGGGCCGCCCATGATTATCAGGAAATCTATCTCAGCAAGCGGGGGGAGAGGTTCTGATTCATACATTCGGGTACAACTCAGCTGGTAATCATGATTTTTCAACCAGGCTTCGATACTACCCAGTCCTTCAAAGGGAACATGCTGCAGCCAGTGTGCACGACGCGTTTTCATCAGTGATCATCCCTTTTCCCAGGGCTCCAAACAACAAACCCCCGGCTGTCTCACACAGCCGGGGGGTTGTACCACAAAGAGGGAGTGGTGGTCTAAGCCTCTACCTCATGTTCGACGCCAATGGCGATCTTGTAGAACAAGGTCATCAGGAAGAACCCAGTCGCCCAGATTCCCAAAGTGATGCCAAGCTCATTCATGGTCGGAATATACTCGGTTACTTCTTCAAGTGGGTTCGGTACGAATCCGCCAAAGACGAAACCAAGTCCCTTATCCGCCCACAAGGCCAGGAAGATCAGCACCGCCGAAGCTCCCACGAGTCGGTAGTCGAATACCTTGGCGATCTTCATATAAGCAAGGATCCCAAGCCCGGTGAAGTTAAACACCACCGAGGTCCACATGAATGGAACCAGATTATTATACACATGTCCGTCATGCTCCAGGCCAAAGAACAGGTATTCAAGGCTGTGAATATGTCCCGGTACCTCTGAGTAATAACCAACAAAGAACTCAAGCAAGAAGAAGAAAGTATTGATAATGACCGCATACATGATAATGGTGGTCAGTTTCTGGATTGCTTCTTTCCCTGCGTCAAAGTTTGCGTATTTACGCATGATCAGGCAGGCGATCAGAATCAGGGATGGCCCTGCAGCAAACGCAGACGCCAGGAAGCGTGGTGCGATGATCGCAGACAACCAGAAGTGACGTCCCGGCAGACCGCAGTACAGCATCGCGGTTACGGTATGAATAGAAACCGCAAACGGGATGGAAATTGCGACAAAAACATAGATCCACTTCGGTGGTGGTACCTGCTTTCTCTCAGCGGTCAGAATGACCCAGCCACAGAGCAAGTTAAGCAGGAGATATCCCCAGAGCACACACATATCCCAGAAAAGCATGGAATAAGGGGTGGCGAAGAAGATAACATTCAAACCGCGCAGCGGTTGGCCAAGGTCCGCCATGATGAACATCAGACACATAACCAGGGCTGAAATCGCCAGAAACTCACCAAGGATGGTGATCCTACCGAAGGCCTTGTAATTATGAATATAATAGGGAAGCACAAGCATCAGTCCACCAGCGGCCACCCCGACCAGAAAGGTGAACTGCGAAATGTACAGTCCCCATGAAACATCGCGGCTCATACCGGTTAGCCCGAGGCCGAACATGTACTGCCTGATATAGCAGGCTGCGCCAACCGCAATGAACGTGCCGAGAACGGCAAGCCAGATCCAATAGGCTGGTTTTCCTTTAAGTGTTTTTTCTATCATGACAACCTCACACTATGTAAAAGACTGACGGCTTGGTGCCGGCAGATGGTTTACGCTGAATGGTGAACTCGCTATCGAGCACCTTTCTGACCTCTGATTTCGGATCATTCAGATCACCAAAGACGATTGCCCCGGTACCTTTACAGGCTTCAACACAGGCTGGTTCCTGGCCAAGTGCCAGACGCTCCCCGCAGAAGTTGCATTTTTCTACAACACCACGCATCCTGGTCGGAAAATCTGCATTGTAAGGTTTGTCGATATGGGGACGTGGGTCCTCCCAGTTAAAGCTACGCGCGCCATATGGACAGGCTGCCATACAGAAACGACAACCGATACAGCGATGGAAATCCATGGCTACAATACCGTTTTTCTCAACCACAAAAGTTGCCTTGGTCGGACAGGCCTTCACGCAGGAAGGATTGTCGCAGTGATTGCAAAGCACGGGAAAACTGCTTTCATGAACCGTATGAGAGCGGTGGTTGTGGGATTTTTCGGGAAACGCATTGCCATAGCCGGTTTTCCAGATCCACTTGATTTCGCTCTTGGGATTGTCGATTTTTGGCGTGTTGTGAACTCGGTAACATGACTCAATCGCCTTATCGAGCATCCCTTGATTATCGTAAAATTTCCGCATATCGATAACCATGCCAAGTCGCACACCACTTGACTCTTCCGCTCCATGACCGCCGCCATGTGATGCTTTGGCTGCACCGTGGCCACCGCCTGCAGCTACCGCATCTTTTGTGCTCAGCTTAACAATTGCGGGGGCACCAATACCGGCAAGCACCGATGCGCCAGCCATTTTCAGGAATTTTCTTCTTTTAGTATCCATTACTGGGCCTCCTTAATTGCTGCCGGAGTAAGATGACAATCCCAACAGGTGGGCTGCACCGCCGCATACTCGTGGCAACTATCGCAAAACTTCTCTTTGTTTGAATGACATTCCATGCAGGCTATCTGGAGTCCTTTCCGATACTCCTTCCCATCAACCTTCACCATGACTCGGTCGGAATTCCTCAGTACGTCATCCCGCCATTCGTTTAACAATTGCATATGGGTGTCGCGCATGACATCAGCAGGCGCAACACACGCTTTCTCCCCATTCGGTACCATTTCTGCTTCGGTATACTTGGGCATCGCACCCGCATCCAAACCGTTGAACCAGATGGGAAAGGTTACAAACAGGACAAATATCGCCAGTCCTGCAATTACAGTTCCTTTGTTATACATTTTTGTTTACTCCTCTATTCTGGTCAGGGTTTAGAAAACCATGGTACGGAGGCCTTCATCCAACTCGCCTCTGGTTTCACCGTCGAGAACAATCGCGTTACCAACCAGTTCGGTTATACCGCATACCCCGACATTCGGATTCCAATAATCCATCAG
>QZLB01000176.1 GCA_004796425.1 Desulfobulbaceae bacterium
CTTACTTCGTCACGAATTTCAACTTTAATTTTGCGTTTACCTTCGCTCAGTATCAGGAAGTCACCGACTGCACATTCACGTTGGGTTTTAACAAACCCACAAGACAATCCCCGCGGTTTGAAGTCGGCAGGTTTCCCGCTTTCAACCGGGCTTGCGATACTAAAAATAGTATCGCCGACCCGACCAATAGCCATATCAGTGGCACACGTTAGCACGATTCCGATCTGTTCCCCATCATCAGTAGAAACAACGGTATCAGGCCCCAGGGGAATTTTCCGTGGATCGAAACCGGCAAATCCGTATGTATAGCTCCGCTGCGCCCCCTCATTCAGGGCCTCCGCCCCGATAAAATCCTTGGTAAAAGACGTACCATCAACGCCATAGGGCAAGACAAAATCCCACGGAGTATTGCCAAAGAGCCAACCACCGATATCCTGGTGAGAGAGTGGCAATAAAGCCCCGACCCTTAAAGAATCCCGGGCAGCAAGTCCACAAGGGGTTAGCCGATATTCTCTGCCTGCAGCGAGTAGTTGCTGCCAGAGTGGCTGGGTATCTTCTGATCTAACAAAGAGTTCAAAGCCAAATTCACCGGTGTACCCGGTACGGGAAAGCAGAACCGGAGTCCCTTCTGTCGTTTGCACTGTTACTTCGCCATCAATCAGCATTGAGCCCCTGAAGGAGAAGTAGCCAAGACCAGTCAGGGCGCTGTCCGGGTCTTTAAGGACCTTTTCGAGGATTCGGGCGGAATTTGGGCCCTGAATATCGATTTTGCCATATTGGCCCGTTCCATCGGTGATAATGACAGAATCATCTGCGTGGGGTGAGAGATGTTGTGAAACAGGTCTGCCCATTCCACTGTTAACCACCACCAGGTAATGGTCGGGCGCCACACAGGAAATTATCGAATCGTCGAGTACGGAACCATCTTCCTGCAAAAAAACGCCATAAACTGAGCGACCTGTTTTCAACGGTTTGCTATCTCTGCCAATGCAACGGGCCAAGTCTTTGGAAAAACATTTCTGCAGGAGTTTAAAGCTGCCGCTCCCTTTAATCTCAATGACCGCCATGTGGCTGGTGTCGAAGAGTCCGGCGGAGGTGATCACTGCCAGATGTTCATCTTTGGCTCCACTCTGATACCACAGCGGCATGTGATAGCCGCCAAACTCTGCCATATTTGCATTGGCCTGCTGATGCCAGTCATGCAGTTGCGTGGTCAATAAATTCTGTGTGCCCATCATTTTTCCCAACAATCAGAATGACGCTTTTCAATCGGGTAATGACACCCGCAGATCAAAGCTTTTGTAGACGACAAACGTCTCAACGGATTGGACGTTCTCTATTTTTGAAACTTCATCGGTATAAAATTCCAGAATCCCGTAGTCCTTCTCAAGTACAACCGTGATGATAAGATCGAATCTACCGGTTACCACACAGACCGACATCACCCCGCGTAACTTACTGAACTCTTCACCTTTTTTCACAAGGTCCATGTCTTTGACGTTGATACCGACCATCACCACCGAATGTTCATCAAGCGCCTCAGGGTCAACCAGGCCGGTTATCTGAAGTTTCCCTTCATTTCGTAACTTTCTGACTCGGGACCGTACGGTACCCTCAGCAAGCCCAAGCCTGTCGGCAATAACTTTGAAAGAAATCCGGCCATCTTCTAATTCATTGATAATCGCAAAATCTGTCGCGTCCAAAGTCTCTCCTCGGGGTAGGTAATTAACGATACCAATATTATAGAACGGTACGACGAAACTGTCAACATCAAGAACCTTGATCGACAAATACGTCAAATAGCGATGCTGGTTTTTGTGTAATCGGCAATACGTACAATGTTGCAACAGGTGTGACCGGTTGATGTGTCGAACTACCCGTACCCCGCCATTCCCTGACATCTTAACGATTGGTCGGCTTGTTTGATCCGGGTGCGGGTGAGGAATGTGTAATCTATATTGCTCTTTGTCGCTATTTTCGTCTATGATAGAGCCGCTGGAACATAAACCGAACCTGAAAAGAAACAGCCCCGGTTCCTGTAGATAGACAAGGTACGTGACAACCATTAAAATATGAGGCAGACACTGAAATGAGCGAAGTAAGTGACGACGAACTAATCGTCGTAATCAAAGATTTTCTGGAGATGGGATATGTTGATAATATTGTCGCCATGTTCGACCAGGAACCTCGCTATTTTGATCTGACAGGGCGCATCCTGGATGATGAACGATTTAATGTCCGGCTTGGTGTCTCGGTACTTTTTGAGGAACTGCAATTAAGAGGGTGTGAGATTTCCATGGCAATTCATTCACTGGTTCCACTGCTTGACTCATCAGAGCCGCATATTAGAGGTGAAGCACTCTCCATTCTCGGGATCATTGCAAGTCCCGAGACGTACCCGCTCATCACCAGGATGACCGACGATCCGCAGCCTCAGGTAGCAGAAATAGCCAATGAAATAGCAAAAGAACTGGAAATTGCGCATAATATAAGCTAGGTAGCAGGCCACCTGTTTCAGGTGGCCCATTCAGGCGCTTCATAACAAAAGAGATTCTCTCACCAGAGGAGCAACGCGATGAATTTTACGTATCACATCCCCACCAGAATTTTATTTGGTCCCGGCTCATTCGATCAGCTCAACAAAGAACAACTTCCTGGAACAAAGGCATTGATTGTCATCTCGGCCGGACCTTCGATGAAGAAGCACGGCTACCTCGACCGGTTGACCAACATTCTTAACGGTCGTGGAATAGAATTTGTCTTGTTTGATAAAATTCTCCCAAATCCGATCAACCTGCATGTCGACGAGGGTGCACAACTCGCCCGTTCAACGAAATGTGATTTCGTAATCGGGTTGGGGGGCGGTTCCAGTATTGACTCAGCAAAATCAATTGCCCTGATGGCCACCAACCAAGGGGATTATTGGGATTATATTCACGGTGGCAGTGGCAAGGGGCAACCGGTTAAGAACAGCCCGCTGCCCATCGTAGCAATCACGACAACAGCGGGAACCGGTACGGAGGCTGATCCGTGGACAGTGGTAACACATCAGCAACTTCAGGAAAAAATCGGTTTCGGTCTGCTGCCCGAAACATTTCCAACACTCTCAGTAGTCGATCCAGAACTCATGGTAAGTGTCCCGCCCATACTCACTGCGTATCAGGGCTTTGATGCCTTTTTTCACGCTGCTGAAGGTTATATCGCCACCTGCGCTACTCCGGTGA
Source organism: Desulfobulbaceae bacterium (assembly GCA_004796425.1). Classification (GTDB taxonomy): domain Bacteria; phylum Desulfobacterota; class Desulfobulbia; order Desulfobulbales; family Desulfocapsaceae; genus MADRE3. Next base: position 3,225 of record QZLB01000176.1, read on the forward strand.
GTGATATATACGCCCTGGAAAGTATCTCTTTGCTCAGCAGTTATTTACCACGGGCCGTTGAGAATGGCAGCGATATAGAAGCACGAACCCAGGTAGCCCTGGCCAATACGCTGTCCGGGTTTGTAGAATCCACTTCATCCTGTACCTCCGAACATTCAATAGAGCATGCGCTGAGCGCGTTTCATCCCGACCTGCCCCATGGAGCAGGACTGATCATGCTCTCCGTTGCATACTTTTCCTTTTTCGCTGATCATCTTCCCCAACGCTTTTCTGAAATGGCCCGGGCCATGGGCCAAGATACCGGATCTGTCCCGGCTACAGAACAACCGGGGTTGTTCATTGAGGCACTCAAGGAAATGCAGCGTAAATGCGGTGTCGATCAATTAAAAATGTCAGATTACGGTGTCTCTACCGATGAGTTTGAAGCGCTTGCCGATAACGCATTCACAACGATGGGCGCACTTTTTACACTCGATCGTGTTAAGCTCAGCAAGGAAAATATCGTCTCCATTCTCAAAGAGTCTTATCGTTGATCAGCTGCTGTTTCCAGGCTCTTTTATGGCTTGCTTCCCACCAGCGGGTTTGAGTCATGAGCAATGCCCAGCATGGAGAGTAATAAAGATTTATCGGGGTTTTTAATAACCAGCTGCTCCTTTTGCTTTTTGCGCAACCGTTTCACCCGGTACTCGGCACGTGAGGCCAATGAGCGATTGCCGATCAGACAGGAAAAAACCAGTGTGAGCTCTTTTCTCCCCCGGTTGTATTTCGCCCCTTTGAGCGGATCCCGTCGGTGTTCATCAAGCCGCCGCTCGGGCTCGGTGGTAATACCGGTATAGAGGTTACCGTATTCATTGCGAAGTATGTACAGGTAGTACTGCATCGGAATCAAGAACTTCAGCCCCGGCTGTTTTCAGAGCTCAAAAATGCAATCTGGCTCAAAATTTTCCAGATTTTGCGCCTCTTTCTCGATCATCGTTTTTACCTCGGGGCTGCCAAACAGTACAACAGGAACCCCATCCCAGTCACTATCTTGCGGGAACACCAGCTGCTGGAGGAGACGCTCGGTTGTGGCGGGGTACATTCGTTCCACCTCAGTGATCATCAGGGCAACAACATTCCCTGTTGTACCGCTATCCTTTTGACTCGCAGCTTTTATACTTTCAATCAGTGCCTGCTGGTCACTGTAATCCATTAATTCGATCTGCAATGACGAGCCAATTCGAATCAAGACCTCCCCAAAAGACCCGGTTGGATCTTCGAGTCGTCCAACACGCCCCGATGGGTCGAGCCTCTGTTCAAGCAATTCGCTGATTCGCTCACAGATCTTAGACTCCGAGGAGACGACCACAATCAGATGGCTTCCTCCCAGAATAGCAGCCTCCAGACTGAGCACCATGGACTCCTCACTCACCGGTGAATCATCCGCTTCAGTTTCGGAAGAGAGATCATCCAAAGGTGGTTGGCCAGGATCAGGTTTTGGTACTCCTGCTCCACCTTCTTTTTGTACCGGGGAAGGGGGAATTTTTCGATTACGGTGAGCTCCTGCCGCTGATACATGTACACCACCATTGAGAGTACCGCCTGGTTCAACCTCCATGGTTTGGGCAGTAATCTCGGCCACCACTGCGGCGGTTTTGCTAATCCTTATATCACCTGCAACTACGGTCCCCTCAATCGTACCAAAACATTCAAGTGAGTCAACCTCGAGTGCGCCACTCACCTCACCCGTCGAGTTTACCACCATCGTATTACCAGACAGCGCACCGGAAATTTTTCCATCCACTATCAGCGTTCCAGCGAATTGTACTTCACCGGTCACCGTCATTTCTCGTGAGAATATCGAGCCTGATTGATCTTTTGTCTTCGTCATGAGTCTGGATTCTGTATTTGACAGCGTTACATTTTCGCACTGATCATCCCACATATTAACGATAACAAAGTGTGCTGCAAGTCTTATCTCCTCAATCATCTGTTTTCATGGTTTCTTTACATAAAATGATCGCTGAAGCTAATACCAATTAATTTAGTAGCATCTAGGCTTTGCAACACTTACCTTATCTCGAGTACAGACTGTTACTTATAGCGGATCAACAACGACCTTTCCAGACGCGCAACCATTCAGAACATGTATTTAGCGTACTTCACAAATAACGGTCGAAAACAGTATCAGATCAGACAATCCTTCAAAGACGTGTCTGATGATCATTACCGACACCGTACTGTTTTCGACCTTGGCGACCAGCCCGAAGATTTTCTTGAAATCCTCTCAGAAGACATTTGTTACTTTAACGCTGATCTCGAAGCTGAGATTTCCCAATGGACCGAACTTGATGCAACCCAAATCCTCGAAGAGCTCCTCTGGGACTTCCTGCCCGAGGAAACCCAGGACCGTCTCTCCTACTTCAGACATCGAGGCAAGGTTTCAGTTACCCCGCTATCACGGAGCGAAAAGCGTTCTATCGAAGCAAGCGTGCACCTTTTTGATCGTCGAAGACTCTATTATTTAAGATACGGTGCCGTTGACCAGTCTCGCATTTTCCGGCTTAACCCCAAATTGTATCGCCCACTTATGAACAAGTCGCGGGATGAAATAGAGTACTATTTCATGGATCTTGAGAAAGTCATGGAGCCCAACGAGATGAAAACATACGTCTTTGCAATCTTTGATCTCCAGCGACATTTCACTCAATCGTATTCAGCGACCATGCCCGAGGCCCTGAACCAGGAGGATATTTCTGATCACTTTCTTGATGATCTCTGCGCCCTCAACGACGATCTGGACTTATGGCCTGACTATTCTGGCAATGGTTCACTCAAAGATCATCTGATCCGCTATTTAATTATGTTTTTCGATCATGGATACGGACGGAGGTCGCTTTTTGACGATTTTGTCCGCGAATTCATGGGGCGTCATCGAACATGGCAATGGCCCGATAAAAAACCGGACATGAGTACCACCGCAATCTCTGAAGTTTTCGAGAAACCGTGGAACGAGCTGCAGAAGCTCAACCGTAAGGAGCTCACCCGTTTGTTTAGAAGTCGAGCCAAAGAGCTTCACCCCGACAGTGGTGGTGATCATGAGGATTTTATCAGGCTGAGCACTGCCTACGCTGCGCTCCTGAGCAGGAAGAAATAACGCGGTGAGCCGGGGAACAACACCCCCCCTTTGCCCGATAATATTCCTTGAAACCCGACTTGAAAGCGGCTAGGCTCTTTAATATTGAAATTCACTAAAGTCACACCTCAAAACCAGAATCGATCACGAAGCGGGTCAGACAGTATCTAATGAATAAATTCTGGATGCGAATCAAAATTAAAGCGCGACGCTTTAAACTCATTCTCGCGTCATTACTCAAAGGTCCACGTTGGACGGTTTGCCAACTTTGTAAGAAAAGAACCTTCTACTATAAAGAAGGTGCGTTGCTGCGCGAGAATAAACGGTGTATCCGGTGCGGCAGTATCCCACGTTGGAGAGCCATGTTTGATGCACTTGAAACCATTGCCCCAAACTGGCAGCAGTTAGCAATCCATGAATCAGCCCCGTTTGGAGCACTTTCTGAGAAATTAGCACAAAAGTGCCGTAATTATACCCCAACCCATTATTTTCCAGATGTTGAACCGGGTTCCATGGAGCGGGGAATCCGCAACGAAAACCTCGAAAAACAGACATTTCCCGACGAACAGTTCGATATCGTAATCACCCAGGATGTTCTCGAACATGTCGCCGACCCACAATCTGTTTTCAAAGAAATCGCCCGAACCTTAAAACCAGGAGGAAAACACTTTTTTTCAATTCCGCGGGACCCGTCGAAACCCACCGAACCACGGGTTAAATTTCGCGGTGATGAAATCGTTCATCTCAAGCCACCTGAATACCATGGGAATCCCTATGACCCGGCGGGCTTACTGGTCATCACAGACTGGGGAGATGATATCTGTGAGTTGATTTTACAATGGGCAGGTACCAAAACAGAGATGTCACCCTTCTCAGATGATCATGATGTGACAGAAACAAGACCTGCTGTAGAGGTCTTCATCTCGCATAAGGATTAAAAATCCGTCAGACCGATGATCAGGCATCGGTCACCGTAATCCTCCCTTCCTCAGCTGGGGTACAAACTATTTACCACTGCTCCCCATTAATTGCCTGCTGGTAAAGTGCCAGATAATCATTGGCCATCCGGCTCACTGAATAATGCTTTTCAGCATATTCCCGACAGGTTTGCGGCTTGATCTGGTCGATATTTCGAATGGCTTGTTTGAGATCGTCTACATCCTTGCAGATAAAACCGGTTTCCCCATGCGCGATCTGCTCAGGAATACCTCCTTCACCAAAAGCAATAACCGGGGTACCGCACGCCAGAGACTCGAGGATGACCAATGGAAAACAATCAAACCACAATGGTGTCTGGATGAGTGCTTTCGCCTTCAACAGTTCATCGATTGTACCATCAATCTCTCCGATAAGGCGAATGTCCTGCGAGAACAATAAACGCGGCAGGATGGAGCTGTAATAATAGAGCGGTTCGACCACATTACCGGCCAGGTGGAGTGGCACCCCGGTATTTTTAGCCGCTGCGATTGCCAGATGTTGCCCTTTAATACGGGTGATCTTGGCAATATGAATAAAGTGTTCCTCTTTGTCGAAATTATACGGCCACTTATCCAAATCGAGCCCATAATGAACATACTTTGTTGAGCCACCACACAGTTTGGCGTGAGCATCGGAACAGGCCACCAGGTTGGGCCGCCTGTAATCTGGGGCGGGAGGGATACAGGTTGAGATAATAAATGGCGTCTTGGTCGGATTTTTCAGCACATAAAGATTCTGGAATGAGAAATCATGTATCACATCAACCTGGTGATGTTCAAAATAATCCTCCATCGCCTCGCACAATTTGTCTTCCGAGACAATATCAGATTTCTTGCGAATTCCACTGGGCAGTGTTTCGGGGTCATAGGCATCCACCGCAATGGTTTCACCCGAACAGTGGCTTCCCTTTGCCCCAAACAGGACCACCTCATGGCCCTGTTGAATCAACTCCTCAGTCAGCCGGTGCACCACCCGTTCAATGCCTCCATACCCTTGAGGAGGGGTTGCGTGGTACATATCTGAGATCATGGCTATTTTCATTCGTGTCATCCTCTGCTCACGGGATTCTGTCTATAACAACGGGTTAATGCAACGTGGTGATCACTTTTCTAAACGCCTGTATGACATCCTCTACATCATCATCCGTTAAACTGGGGGAAATCGGCAGTGAAAGTGTGCGGTCTCCAATAAATTGGGCATTGGGAAAATCATCTGCCTGCCAGTTGAAACTTTTCCGGTAGAACGGATGCGTGAAAACGGGCATATAATGTACCCCGATACCAATATTCTCTGCGGTCAAGGCATCCAGAATATAATCCCGATTATATCGACTGAGCTTTTCACTGTTCAACAACACGGTATAGAGGTGATATGCATGGGTAGAGTCGCCAGAGCTATCCGCCGGAAGAATTACCGGCAGGTCACTAAAGGCGTCATTATAACGCTGCCAGATACGTTGTCGTTTTTCGTGATAGGTATCGACCTTTTTGAGCTGATGAATTCCCAGGGCCGCCTGTATATCCATCATGTTGTATTTAAAACCTGGATGAATAACCTGATAATGTTTGTATCCTTCATCTGAAAAACGTTTCCAGGCATGTTTACTCATACCATGCAGCGCGAGCATCATCACCCTTTCGGCTATTTTCTCATCTTCGGTGATCACCATCCCTCCCTCACCGGTCACCACGTTTTTTGTCACATAAAAACTAAAACAGCCGATATCACCAAACGTGCCCGCTTTCTGGCCCTTGTAGGTACTCTCGATCGCATGTGCACAATCTTCGATCAGCAGCAGATCATAGAGCCGGCACAAACTGGTTATCTCATCCATGTCACAAACATTTCCGGCAAAATGGACGGGTAGGATGGCTTTGGTTTTGGAATTGATCTTTTTCTCTATTTCCCGGGGATCAATGTTGTAGCTCTCCATGGAGCAATCAGCCAGCACGGGTGTTGCACCACAATGGATAATCGAGTTTATGGTCGCACAAAATGTCAGTGGGGTCGTAATAACCTCGTCACCCTCACCGATACCAAGGGCAATCATTGCCAGATGCAGTGCAGCCGTGCAGGAATTCACCGCGATCGCATGGCTTGAGCCCTTGTACTCGCGAAATTGCTTTTCAAATCGATGTACCTTGGGTCCGGTACCAATCCACCCCGTCTGCAAAGAATCGACTACTTCATCAATCTCATCCTGCTCGATATGAGGTGCGCCAAATATCAGGAAATTATCTTTTGCCCGAGTTGGCGGTCCGCCATGTATTGCTAATTTATCCATACTGATAGCCTATAGAATTATCCTGGTTCTGATTGGTCAGTACAATAATCATACAACTACTCCAAATTACAGAAATGATACAATCATTTTTCTCATACCCTGGCACTTCACCCCTCACTGAAAAGTCTCATACTGGTAACATGTTCAACGGTAACAACCCTTAACACAAACAGACCGCAGAGATAAACCACGGGCAGTACGATCAACTGCAGATATGGAGGCAGGGGAATCAGGGAAGCAACTGCCAACAGACCATTTGCAACCAGTATTTTCCCCCAAACCTTCCACCGGGCAACGCAGCCCAGGACATTCTTGATATAGTAGATGGTCACGGAAATAAGAAAAATCTCCACCACCAGCGTCACCCAGGCTGCACCCATATAAGAAAAGTGCTCAATAGCCCACAGGTTGAAGAGTACGTTTAAACATGCCGAGACAGCCCCCAACCAGACCATGTGGTGAATTCTCTCCACTGCCATCAGCACCGTACTCAAAAAAACTGAATAGACGACAATTACACCAATCCAGACAATGACATTTATGACCGCTGCTGAAGGCAGGTAATCGGTACCAAAAAGAACGGTTACAACCAGGGGTGAAATGAGCGGGGTAATAATGGCAACAGGCAGGGTGACGATTGCGATAAGTTCTATAAATTGCATATATCTGCTTCTGAGCAGATCCCTGTTATCCAACGCATATTTCGAGAGGATCGGCAATATCGGTGTTGATATTACCACTGCAAAAATGGTCGCGATATCGAGGAACTTATATGCAGCATTATAGATCCCGACTTCGTAGTCGGTTTTCATCACTGCGAGCATGAAAATGTCTGCCCGCATATGCACCAAAATGAAAAGATTTGAAAGGCCCGCCGGGAGCGCCAGCGAGGCCAATTTTTTCATATGTTTGGCGTTGAATTTAAAAACCGGGGTGATCACCCTGGTACTCAGGTAGCCGGCAACCAGGATATAAATAGCATTGGTCAGTGAGTAGACCACAATGATCAGAAAAAGCGACTCATACAAATACAATACCGTCAGCGAAGAAACGGTATAGACCAGAAAAAAAACCACTGTCGGGTACAGTGAATACCACGGTTTCTGGTGAACCTGAAAAACCGGCTCGAAAAATCGCGAAGAGATAAAGATGATACATGCGCTGCCCATCAGCAGACTGTCAAAGAGGTCGAAACGAATGAAATAAGCAACAACGATTGCAAGAATGGTAACCAGAATGGAGGAGCAGAATCGAAACATGAGGAAATTGCCCCAATACACCCTGCTCTCATCCTTGAATTCCACAATCTGTTTGGCCAGCACCCCATTGGTACCAAATTCGGCAACCAGTACGGCAAGCCCGAGAAAGGTGAGAATATAGGAATATTGTCCAAACTGTTCGGCCCCAAGCACACGGGCAACCATGAAAAATATAATGAAATTACCCGCAGTGTTTATAAACCTGCCTAAGGTCTGAGCAGAAAGATTGAGAAAATAATGGCGCCTGAAAGACATTGGTTTATCTGCGGGTTCGTTCCTGATTTTATGAGTATGAATATAAGAAAAATGTTGTTTTTTCTAAATAAAAAGCTGCTTTCTTATTATGGCGCGTGTTAACCATGAATACCAGAAAATAAAAACAATTATTCCAACATCTGACAGAATAACAGCGACGGCAACCTCTGTTACCGCTTAAATATTATGGGGGGATTGGCTCAATAGATTTATCCTGCCGGTGAATAATCGCGATACCGGCTACCAACCCGATATACGTATAAAAAATCATCGACATGTTCAACATGGTTTTAAATCCCGGGTCAACCATACCATGAATTCCCTGGGCTACAATTCCGGCACCGGTACCGGCAAGTATCGCCCGCTCCCAATAGCCAACCTTAAACAGATGGTGAAATGCCGTATAGATAACAATGGCTAACATCCAGAGAAACGCGGCGATGCCAAGCGTGCCGGTTTCGGCCCAAATGAGCAGGTAAAGGTTGTGAACAACGTGATCTTTTCCGGTAAACATCCTGGTGTGGCCGGTCCTGTCGAGACGTTTAAATACTTTGGCCATGTTGTTGGGACCAACCCCCAGGATTGGAAACTGTTCGATAACCGAAAACGCCGCCTGATTCAATGGCCCCCTGGTTTCAGCTGAACCATAGTCATCATGGGTGAAACGGTTGTAAACCACCTCAAAACTTAAAACCAGGATGGCAAAGAAGACAAAAGAAGCACACCAGATCCAGATAAAGGTCGATATTCGTAAAAATCGTCCTTTGAACATGATAAGAAAAACCAGCGAAATAGATATCGGCAACGTCATCCAGGCACCTCGGGAAAGCGTCGCATAAATGCCAACACAACCGAGACAGACCGAGAAGAAATACCACCATTTAAAGAAAAAACGTTTTTCGGCAATAAACATGGCGAACATCAGCGGGATCAACATTTCGAAAAAATATCCGAAAATATTGGGATCCCCAATGGTGCCGGTCGCCCTGTTTGCCACAAAACCGATATCCTGGAGCCTGATCGCTTTTTCACCAAAAACGTATAAACCAACTGTTTGGCCGGTTCGGTACTGATAGAAACCGATCAGTGATTCCAATACGAGCACGCAGGAAAAACTGATCAGGATGATGTTGATGTAGCGCTTATCCTGCAGGTTCATCACCATAAAACACAAAAACAATAGAAAGAACAGGCGGGACAATTCAAGCATTGACAGGTCGAGATGGTGACTTCCCAGGGCACTGAGGCCACAGATCGCAAGGTAAATCAGAAGGGCTGAGAAAATTGGTTTATAGATCCGAAACTGAAATGAATCTTCATAGCTCAATCGGGCATCGTAGACAAAGAATGCAAAGATACAGATCAAACACAACATGGCCAGCGATATATCAACACTGGTAACCCCGACGTAGTCCCGATAAAACAAGTTATAATCAAGATTGAATGCCATGCTGAAAGTGAAGATTGCAATCAGCAGGCTGACGATCCTGGTTTTGGGCTCATGAGAAATCAGGAGATAAATATAAGCAAACGGGGTGAGCAGCAGAACCATTCCCATCAGCCCCAGGTAATATTTAGGCGGCAAGGTACTTACCTTCAGGGAAAGTACACCGAGCGCAAGGCCGGAAACGATGTAGCGGATATATCGAAGTGCCTGTCTGTTCATGACCCGTTGGGAACCATCATTGAGCCGTTAAAATGTTCATACCGTCTGCCTGTTTATCGACTATTTTACCATTTCCTCCAATGATACGTAACTGGTTTCTGTCGGCCTTTGCCCTTTGCCACTATTCAAAGTGGCCATGGATAGTGGATTTGCACCATACACTACTCATCGAAATTGCAAACCTCACCAGCAAAAGCACAACCTTTGGCTCCAGGATCTTTGCTCGGAATATCTTGACC
>QZLB01000273.1 GCA_004796425.1 Desulfobulbaceae bacterium
CAGTCGTTGTTATAGGGTGTCTGGACCTCCATGGAAAAGCTGGAGCCATCTGAGAGCTTTGCCAGTTCCCGTTCATATTGGGCATGAAATTCATGGCGCAACAGATTTTTCCAATGAAAGCCTTGCAGGGTCTGAAACGACGTGCCTGGCAGGTTCTGGAACGCTTTGTTCGCATAACTGATGTGAAATCTGTCGTCAAACCGGGCAATCAGCAGGTTGGCACTTTCCACTATGTTTTCATAGAGGTATTGGGTCTTATTGAGCAGGAAAGACGTGGTCAGCTCCTTTTTGATTGCTTCTGAAAGACGATTTATCAGTTCATCCTCTCCCAGGTTATTGAAAAGGTCGGTGGCACTATCGGGATCTTCGCCGATGGATATTCGTCGGCCCAGTTCGTTGAAATCATTAATTGAAAAACCATAGAAAGCGGCGATTTTATGCTGGGTCTTTTTTCCGGCACATCGTTTACCGTTGACGATTCGGGACAGGTAAGACCGGGGAAGCCCGGTATGACGGCACACCAGAGATTGAGCACCATGTCCCTTCTTTTTCAACTGATATTTCAGAGCTTCTAAAAAATAGTGGTGATTCATACCCCGTTCCTTTTGAGTTCCACCTGGCAGAAATATTCGTACGTTAAACTATTACTTGGCACACTTTGCAAGCGCTAAATCTGCTGACTTTTCCAACAAAAGCAGCTTATTGGCACCCACCCGGAACCGGGGTTTGGCCAGGTGGACAAAGGCCACTCATTTTTGAACGGTCCGGAGTCCGGTTAATCTCTTTCGTGGTATCAGAAATCGATTGAATGGAATTTATAAATCCACTCATATCCACGCACTCACCATTTTCCCCAAGCCAATACCCTTCAGGACATTGTGCAACCGTTTCCTGCGGTCGAAAACAGTCAAAAGAGCCATCAGGCCTGAAATTGCCGGCGGTATAACCTTGGCCATTATTTATTCTATCACACACCGCATTTACCGATTCCTGTGTCCGAACACATTCATACCTGCCATCGCTGGTAATATTCACGGCCACCCAACCCTCTCCTGGCTGGTTGGTATTGCACCAATTATTTGCCGTCTGTTGACTGACGGTGCAGTCAAATGATCCATCCTCACGAAAGTTGTTGGCGATGTAACCGGTGCCATTGTTGATTTGATCGCACACCGCATTGGCCGATTGCTGAGTGCGTTCGCACTCAAACGCACCAAGATCGGTAATATTGCGTGCCACCCAACCAAAACCGGGGTTGATCTCATTGCATCTTTCATTTGCAGTCTGCTGACTGACCGTACAGTCAAATGACCCATCATCCCTGAAATTATGGGCAATGTAGCCTGTACCATTGTTCGCTTGGTTACAGACCGCATCAGCTGATTCCTGGGTTCGATCACAATCAAAACTGCCATCAGCTCTGATTTCCCGAGCGACCCAGCCATTGCCTGGATTCATTTCATTACACTTCTGATCAGCCGTCGCCTGATCAGGAACGCAATAATAGTTCCCATCGACCTGTTTAAGTCCAAGATGGTAGCCCGGACCGTACTTTTGACAGGCACTATCTGGGTCCGGCGGCCGATCAAGCTCTGCGATAGCTTTATCAATCAGGGAGCTCGTTCCATCACAACGGGTCAAATCATTTGCCTGGTGCAATTTACCGATTGCCTTACCATTCTCCTGCTGATCGATAAACACTTTTGCCTGCTTGACGAGATCTTTGGCCTGCCGCTCTTTCTCGTACGTGTCTACCCAGCGTTTCTCCAACTCACTCCTCTGATCACCCTTCGGCAGTGAATTGATCAGTTTTTTGCTTTCATTGAATTTGCACTTATCCAGCGCCGCTGCTGCCATACCGGCGACCTGTTGAGTAATTCGAGCGATAGCCTCCCCTATTCGGGTACGGTCTTCCGGGCAGGATTCCATCTTATTTCCCTGTATAAGTTTTTTGAGTGCTGCAGCAAGTTCACCCTGCTGTTCAAGTCTTACCACCTCACTGATCAGCTCATTTATTTTGGTACGGCCCTCCATGAAACGGTTATATTTATCCAGAAGTTGTCGGTACTGATCATTCCTGGGCAGTGCCTGGATAATAGACCAAGCCTCAGCCACTTGGCATTTATCGAGGGCTTCTTCAATTCTACCGACCATCACCGTTGTTTTCGTCGAGATCCTGGATTTTTGTTCAGCAGAGATATCCTCCAGCCCCGGACAGACCTGGGGTCCGTATTCCTGCAGTTTGGCCTGCAGGCGAGAGAGCAGCCCTGCAGCTTTATCAAGTTCGTCGGTATCAATCGCTTTCTTGATAGTCTCCAGCTGGCTATTCAGGTTGGTGCAGAGCTGTTTACTACTTTCGGCAGGACCTTCAGGATCCTCCACCAGATCAGCGATGGGTTCCCCTCTTTTTATCGCATTACAGGCATCCTGCACACTATACGGCCACTTAATTCTGGTTCGCCCTTCCACTACCGCTGCTTTGAGCTTGTCGCACAGCGCCTTTACCTGTGCCGCTTTTTCCTCCTCTGTGCCGTACCTGCCGGTAAGATTATCCCAGGCATCTATCTGCCGATCCAGGCAGGTGTCATTAGATGATCTGCTGACACTCAAGCCCGACTCCGAATCACTGGCGACCCATTCTCCGGCAATACAGCCGACAGTCCAGGTCCCATAGATAACGGCAACAACCGGATGCCGTTCCATGATGGCAATCAGAACGCTTGATTTGGCAAGTTCCTCTCCCATCCGTGCCGCATCTTCAAACAGCTGGGCTGCCTGCTCGTCTGTCAGTGCAGGATCAAGCGCTCGATTAATAGTATCGATATAATTTTTCATCTGACTGGCGGCAATTGCCACATCGGCAGCCGCCGCAACCTTGCCGAGTTTCTCCATCGCATCAGCAGCTGCCGAGAGGTTCTTCCTCATCTTCGCAACCTTGCTGAGATCACTCACCTGATCACCAGCTTTGGCAATATCCCCCACTTTATCGCCCGTTTTTGCCAGGTCTCCGATCTTGTCACCTGCCCGAATAATGTCATCGGGAGAGGTTAGTCCCGGATTACGTGCCAGAATAGTCCGGGCCAAATCCGGGTTGCTCCTGCGCAGCGCCGCAATGGCTTTTGCTCTATGTGCAGGAGGAGCCTGACCAATAATGCGGGCAATATCATCAGCGGCGGTCGGGGCAAAGTGGGGGTTTTTCTTCGCTACCTCTCCCATGGTTTCAGCAAGATCCTCAATAGCCCGGGCCCGACTGGCCTCAGCAACAGCGTGACCATCTTTGATTGCTTTGATATTATGCGGGGAACGGGCCGCTCCTTTGGCCGCGATGGAACTGGAGCGGTTACGGGGTGGCAATCCTTCCTGAGCCCGCAGGTAATCATCCAACGACTCCATTCTATTGATATACTTCTGCTCCTGGGCCATCATCTGGATGACTTTTGCCCGATTTGCCGGATCATTGAACAGCGAAGGATTTTTAAACATGTCAGATATCTTACCTTTTTTCTTACGGACAAAATCACTCATCTCCTCAGTATAGGCGGTTACGTGCTGCGGACCGATCTTCCCGACCCCACTCTGCCGGCTGATTTTTTCAAACTCTGCCGCGTGTCGACGGGTATACGCGTCGTTGTTCATCTTTGCCACTTCCCTGAAGTCAGCCTCGGAAACATAGCGCGGATCGGCCATGAAATCGGTGTCCAGTTTCTGATGCCAATTACTACTCGAACCGTCGATTGCACCATTTTGCTGCAGGTAATCATTCACCCGCCTGTTATAGTCGGACTGCATCGTTGCAACCTGGCTTTTGTCACTAACCACCGTGATATAATCTGAGTCAGTCCCCGGACTGAAACGGGCTGAGGTTCGCTGCTGAACAGTGAAATCCGCCCCGGCATGCTGTGCTGCATCGGCAGCAAAACTCCGGTTCAAATCGGCAAAATCGGACTGGGCCGCCTGGTAGATAGAATCAGAAATTTCATTATTCAACCGGGCCGCATTTATCGCATCGTTATTGGCAAAGAGCAATGCTCGGTCTGCTTCACTTAAGCTGCCGTCACCCATTCGGTTCAGGGCTTCGAGCACATCCGGGGTGAGTGTTTTATCGCCAAGCGCTACCAGAGAAGTCGGTATGGTGGACAGGAGCAGCCCCAAAAGAAGAAAAGAGAACAAACAAAACACCGGATTTGACATTCGCATGGTGCCCCCCTGGTGATACGATTGTTTTTCTAAACCATTCGTTAAACATAACCGGTAGATTCGACGGTAATAAATGAGCCAGAATCTGTCCGTTTTCGCTGTGATATCTTCAGTAGTATTTTCTAACGCCCTGGCTGGTTTCCAGTAAAAACACTAGCGGTTTTACACGCCCCTTTCAACCATTTAATTGCTATCGTTTTGGCAGTCGGTGCTCTGGCTTCAAACAGTAATGCGACTTACAGATGAGTATGCATGGGCTTACGACCACCAGAAGTTGCATGGTTACTATTTCATTAAGCAGTGAAATAGCGCTTGCCTTTTGCTCAATGCTGTCCATTGTATTTTTCCAAGAGCGTTACTGGTATCAACATTTTCAGCTGGTACGATATCAGATTGTATAAAAGTTGGAACAGATACGAAATAGTATGGTAAAAAGTGAACAATCTAACGTGAATCTGGGATTTGGCGTTCTTTCACTCTATGGTTTTCTGGCCTTTCCGCTGGCGGCTGCATTTATCGCTCTGCAGGTAATTGTACCAACTCATTACGCCGAAACCACCGCGATGAGCCTTACAACCATTGGGGCCATCATGCTCGTTGCCCGGCTTTGGGATACCATCACCGATCCGCTGATCGGATTTCTTTCCGACAAAACACCCCAGAAACTTGGCAGGCGGCGAATCTGGATTCTTGCTTCGATACCACTTATCTGCATCTCGACCTATGCGCTTTTTAACCCGGCTGCAGATGCTGGCAAAGGGTATCTTATTGTCTGGACCCTGGCGATATACGTTGCCGGTACCATGGCAATTGTGCCAATGGATGCCTGGGGTGCGGAACTCTCACCCGACTACAAACAGCGTAATCGTATTACCGGCACCCGGGCGGCCTTCGGGCTGGTTGGCACCATGATCGCCCTGCTTATCGTGGCAATGGTAAACCAGCAGGGAGCGGAAAATCTTGGCACGACATTGCTCTATATCACCTGGTTGGTGATCGGAACAATTATAATCGCTGGAGTGCTCCTATTCTTTGTACCGGACAACAGACCCACCTACCTGCCGCCAACTCAAGTCAGGGATGCGCTTAAACTCATCACCTCACCATCACCGTTTCAGCGGCTATTGGTCGCGTTTTTATTCAACGGTGCAGGAAATGCCATACCGGCCACCTTGTTCCTCTTTTACGTTACGTACCTGCTGAAACTGCCCGATATGGCAGGTCCGCTGCTATTTCTCTACTTCATTTTTGCCGCGATATCCGTACCATTCTGGGTCTGGCTGGCAGGGAAAGTTGGTAAACACCGGGTCTGGCACTGGTCGATCATTACCGCCTGTTTACTCTTTATGTGGACCCCGTTTCTTGGTGAGGGTGATCTATACTGGTATATGCTGATTGTTGTCTGCACCGGTTTCACCACCGGTTGTGATCTGATGATCCCCTCATCTATGAATGGGGACCTGGTAGAGTGGGATGCTGCAAAAAACGGTTATCGCAGACCGGGCCTGTTATTTGCGATCTGGGGCACCACCACAAAATTGAGCTATGCACTGGCAATCGGTATTGCTTTTCCATTGCTTGATCTTTTTGGTTTTTCCGCAACTGGAAACAACAGCCCGCAGGCACTAACTGCGCTGGCATTCATGTATGGGACACCCTGTATCATATTCAAATTGCTGGCACTCTATTTTATGCGAAACTATGAAATCACCGAAGAGGAATACGAAAAAATCCTGGAGCAAAGCACACACGATGAAGTGCAGTCAACCGGAAAACCCATAACCCCTAAAACCTCATGAGATAATTATGAAGACGCTTCTATCATTTTTCATTCTACTTTTTTCCTCCACTCTGGCAATGGCGTCGGTGGTTCCGGAAACGATGATTTTGCGCGGGAGTGGCGAGGTCCGATACCTGGGTTTTATTAAAGTGTATGACGCCTTACTTTACACCGACGAAAACGTTACCCGGACCACACTTCTGGACGGCTCCTCATCGCGCTGTCTCGAGTTGGTCTATGATGTCGACCTTACCGTGGAGAATTTTATTGAGGCGGCGGAAACCGTATTGTCTGACCAACACGACCAGGCGACTCTTGATGCTATTCAAACAGAAATTGACCTGCTCCATGCCAATTATCAGGAAGTGCGTGATGGAGACAATTATACGCTGTGCTATGATGGCAGATCGCAGCAAACCCAGCTGACGCTTAATGGAGAGCTCCTGGTTTCCGTTCCCTCGGCAGCCTTTGCAGAAATTTATTTTGGCATATGGCTTAATGAAACAGAACCGCTGAGTGAAAGTCTGCTGAGGAAACTGCTGGCCGGTTTTCAAGAGTAATCACAACCGGGAATCAACACCACAAAAACCTTCTTGTTGCGATCCTTTCAACACTCAATTGTGCGTACTTTCCTGCACGTAGTTCGCTACGATTTTTCTACTCTTTTCAGTGTTGGCGAAACGCACGAGCTCAAATATTTGTTCACACTGCTTATACTCAAGAGCGCGAACGGTGCGAATAACACGCTGCTCCTCATGAATATGCGGGTATGTCAGGATGGTGTCAGTAAGCTCTTCCTTGGTAATCAATTTGTTATAGATCAATGCCTGTGCGCAGAGTAAACGGCTGGTAGCTTCAGAAATATCTTCTCCGAAAACCAGGGCAAGGGTGTATTCATCACCAGGACTCAGGAGTGATTCTGGAAACCCTGACGATTCAGCAGCACGATCATCGAGGAAGCGTGTGGAGATAAGTGCGGATGACAGACTCGCTGAGGCTCGCAGGATTTTTTCCAAAGACCGATGAATCGGCCCCGCTTCAATAAACACGACCTCATTATGCGGGATTTTCTTGATCAACGCATCAGCCCTGAGCGAATCGCGAAGCCGAATCCGATTACTGTCCGCCTTGGCAAACTGCATCACCGTATTAATTACATCGGAAAATGATGAGTCGGTGAGGGAGCGGTAAAAATCAATCAGCTTGCCGGTCGCTTCCCGTTCAGAATCATAAACCTGGGAGCGCAAGGAATCTTTGTCTATCTCTGCCGGACTGTGCCCGGCACCAAAAAACTCATGAATACCCACCAAAACCTGGAGATAGGGTTCAACCTGCAGGATACTTTTACCCTGTGCATGGAGCTGCTGTAGAATCGCACACTGTCGTTTACCATATTCGGGATACTCCGTTTCACTCTCTTGAAGGTAGGTCTCCACCGGGGTTGTTTTTTCCAGCATCGGCAGGAAAGAATCCAACTCGGGTTCCTCGAGTATAAGGGTGTCGCACCGTTGCATGAGCGTTCGGGTATCTTCCAGTGTCTCAGGACGATGCATGGCATAAACGAGATGAATTTCTGTTTTCATAGTGATACCACAGATGCCCGTAGGTGATACTTAAAACTTTTTCATCAAGAGATTCATGGGAATGATTCGCTAACTTATTCTGCGGTGTCCACTACTGATCCAGGAGCAGACTACATTACCGGCGCACCAAAGAGCCGCTCATGCAGGTAGAAGAGGAACAGGATATAGAGCCCCAACCCTCCCACAATTGCGATGAGATCATTAAACCTGCCTTCAGGTGCTCCGGGAATGGGTCTAGCCGGCCTGCGGTTCACGGAAATTCGATCAATCACCGCCCAGACCAAAAAGAATCCGAAAAGCATTATTTCAGCAATCCCGCCATTTGCCAGGAGATGTGCAAAAGCCCAGTATTTGACTGAGAGCAGCATGGGATGCTTGGTCACAACTTTAATTTTTCCGGGAATGTAGGCCGCCAGGAGTAGCGGAAAAACCGGGATCATCAGGATCAGGGAAATATGTCGCAGCCATGTTGGTGGATCATAGAGCGTTCCGGCTGCGTTGGCATCACCAAAGCCTGCAATAATCATCACAAATCCGATCAGACCAATCACCGAATAGAGTCCTTTCCACGGCCCCTCACCAATTTTTTCTACCATCCGGTCCCGCCAGCGGTGATTCACTATCGATACACAGTGAATACCGAGAAAAAGTATCAAACCAGCAATAAACAAAATCATGAATGACCTCTTTTGACCAGCAGCCATTGCGACTGCTGCTGATGTTGGGTTCTCTTCTATGCACTTATAATCATTCGACGCAAATCACATACACCGGAGAGCTTTTGCTACTTTCTCAGCGATGCATTTTCAGCTTTCAAAACTATTGGTCTGTTCTGTGAGCTTGGCAATGAAAAGATCGGCAATTGCACACGTTGATGTGGCCAGACCGTGGGCCATGCTGGCATCTATCATCTGGCCCCGGGTCATAGCACCGACTGCAAAAAACAGACGATCAGGATCCGGTTTTCCTGTAGCCGGTAGAACCACCTGGTGAGTTTCCGGCTCAACGATGATGCTGCCGGTTTTATATGAGTATGTATGATCTTTCTCACGCTGATATTCGACCGTTTGTACCAGTTCTTGCTTTATAAGATGTCGAATAAGTGGTGAAGGGTCGGTATCGATTGATCGTGGCTGCCCAGAAGCGTTAACCACGTGACAACAAACATCCTTTTTCGTTTCACCATCCTCCCCACCATAGGTAAACTCAAAACGCTTCCTGTCAGGATGATAATCAAACTGATAGTCGCTGCCCAGCCTGACCAAACGAACCAATCCTGCCTTCATCAAGGCCAGGAGTTTTTCTGCATTGATAATCGGCTGGGTGGCTGCATGCATAAAAAACAGGGTATTGAAATCACGGTCAAATCGTTCCCGTTCATCAAGGCGGAGATTGAGATACAACAACCTCACAACTGGAAATATTTCTGTCAAAACCGTTTGCCAAACAAGTTCCCCCGCTGCACCATCACCATTTCTTGCCAACTCGATCTGTTGTTCAAGTCTTTTGGGGATATCATCAGAACCACTCACGAGTTGGTGCCAATCCGGTAAATAACCATATGCATCGCAAAGTTCCTGATTGAGTAAAGAAAAAAGAGCAGACAGTGATACCGCCTTCGGATTTTCATCAATTAGCTGATAAATACGTTCGCGGGTAAGAAAGCGATTTCGACGCTTGGTGATCCGGCCACGTACAACCGGCAGCAAACCATTTCGAGAATAAAAAGTCATCTGCCGCGCTTTGCCCGCCCCGTGATAGCGAAGTGTGCCGTCGCGATTCCTTACAAACTCACCTTCAGAGCTCAGTGTCAGAGCCACTTCGATGGCACTGAGGCTCGATCCGAGAATCCCGACCTGTACACCTGGTGGAATACGATCACGCAAGCGTTGAGCCGGCCATGGGGAAGGATAATAATGCTCAAAGCGTGATGCCTCAGCCCAGTGACCGGTTGCCAGCAATACGGCGGCGGCTGAACAAGTTACAAATTCACCGTTACCATTATTGGCCACCCCTAGAGAAAAACCTGAAGTTTGAGGGCATAGCTCAACCACTTCACAATGGGGGTAAAGTGTTACGGAGATGCCTAATTCACGAGCCGCTTCAACCGCCTGGGAAATCCTGGTATGCAAATACTCCCCCATCACACTGCGTGGATAGTGAAGGCAATCTTTAAAGAATCCATATGAAGCGTCAGTGGCAGGGTCGGGCAATTGCTTTTGCTTAAGAGTTGTGGCCCGGTTGTGCAGCCAACAATGGAAGTCATCCCTTTGGTCAGAACGCACCGACATATCTTTGGCGCACATATTGGTGATGTGACAATCCAGGACATTCTCACCAGAATGGGGCATGCCAGGACCAAAGCGCTTCCCTCGCTCGAATACAGCAAGCGAAAGTTCTTGGGCAAGCCGGTAACCACCCGCCCCCTGGTCACTGAGTTTATCCACCAGTTGCACGAGAAATGAGGTTGCGGAAAGTCCTCCCCCTATGATCGCAAAAGAATATTCCACGTTATTCACATTCGGAAAATCATTCAGAAACTCTTTTTTACTTTACGCAGCGCCTAAGGTTTATTTTTCAAGACATAACCGTTCAATACGTCGTAATGCAAGGTAACAGATGAACAGGTAGGGAGCAGCCAAAAGCGGCATATCGAACGCAAGTCTACACGACTGGGGCCCCAGTGTTTCAAGCGTGTGACCTGTTGCCCGGTACCCTGCAACCCGCCATTGCCAGAAAGAGAGATGTCTATATTCAGAGATCGAAAAAGATACCCAGAACCCCATCGCCGTTCTGATCCTTCCCTGCACGGCCTGTTTGATATATTGGTGATCGCAAACAACTTCAGAAACCGATGGACCCCACTCTTTCCAGAGCCGGGTATCCGTTAGACAATCCCAGACGATCTCGGCGGCGGATGCGATATCTCTGTCGATTACTAATCTGCCGCTTTTTAATCGAATCATTTGTAACGTTTAATTGGTTCTGAAGTAAAACCTCATTATCACCTGGCATTGTACAGCCTACTCTATATCTTGATCGAGACGCGATCAAATTATTTTAGCCGCTAAGGAATGTGAGTTGTCCCGTTAAATCGAGCCATCATCACTGAGCTGCTTGCAGCTGGCAGATAAATAGCCTATAGATTTTCAGATAAAGTTTCGGTGGGTAATATGGCCCGCTGTTCTTTCATTCACCAATCCGATCATTCAAAGCAGAGGAACTTTCATGAGATATATCACCAACATTTTTTTGAAAGGACTGGGCGCCACCCTGCCTATTATCCTTACCTTTTACCTTCTCTACTGGCTGGGCAGTTCCATTGAGCAGCTGCTTAAGCCAATCATGCTTTCCCTGTTGCCAGAAGGAATATACCTGCCCGGTATTGGCTTGCTTTCAGGTGTTACTGCTATCTTTTGCATCGGTTTATTGGTGGAGGCCTGGCTTATCAAACACCTGTTCAGCTTCAGTCAGAAGTTGATGACCAAGATTCCGGTAGTAAAGTCAATTTATAACGCATTGCGCGATTTTGTAGAATATTTTACCCGACCATCAGAAGGCGATGACGGGAAAAAAGTGGTGATTGTTCGAATTGGGGAAGCCCGCTTGATCGGCTTTATCACTGCTGAAACAATGGGTTTGATAAAAACGGATCCGGGCGAGGAACTGGTCACCGTCTATCTGCCCATGAGTTATCAGATCGGTGGGTATACGCTGCACATCCCTGAACGTATGATTGAACCGCTTGACATGTCGGTCGAGGACGCGATGCGATTGGTGCTGACCGCCGGGATGTCAAAATAAACTGGACCAATCTCGACAAAATAAGCGGTACCAAGCAATTTTTCCTGCCAAATTCATATACATTCTTATGGTATGAGCTAATAGCATTAATCTTACGTTATGAGACAAAGGATTAAACAGTGGATTCAGTTACCCAGGCAGCGTTGGGCGCATCGGTTGGCTTTCTCTGCTGGCGCGATAAACTCGGCAGAAAAGCGGTCATCGGTGGAGCGGTCATCGGTACCATCCCTGATCTTGACATCATCGTCTATCCCCTGCTTGACTCTGTTCAGCGTCTCTATTGGCACCGGGGTGAATCGCATTCTGTTTTCTTTATTCTGCTGGGTGCGCTGCTGACCGGATGGGTTCTGCAACAGATCATACATCGTCACCGGATCTCTTATTACTCAGTCTTTGCGGGTTGCTTTCTGATTTACGCAACACACGTATTGATTGATGTTTACACCGTTTACGGGACCCAGCTCTTTGCCCCGTTTTCCCGCTATGGTTATGCGCTGGGCAATATGTTTATCATCGACCCGTTGTTAACCCTGCCACTCCTATTGTCCATTAGTGCTGCCCTGGTTTCTCCATCAAGAGCGAGTGGTATTATAAATAGTGGTGCCCTGTTCATCGTTATCTGCTACTCCATCTGGTCACTGCTCATCCAATCCTATGCGGATAAGCAATTTCAACAGGCACTTGTAAAGATGAACGTTGTAGCCAGTCGAAACCTGACCTCAGCGTCCCCGCTCAATACCCTGCTCTGGCGACATGTTGCCGAAACTCCCGATGGATACCTGTTTGGCTACTGGTCGATCCTTGATCAGCCTGAAAGGGAAATCGTTTTTTACCATATTCCCCGCAACGAACAGGCTACCGCGAGTTTCAGACAGAGCCGCGCCTTTGCAGTTGTTGACTGGTTCTCCAAAGGATGGTGGATCGCGCTTGAGACAGGAGAGAATCGGGTAAAAATTGTTGATATTCGTTTTACTGAAATCCCTGCATCCGCCAATGATCCGTATCAGCGATGGAACTGGCCGTTCAGCTGGGTTTTTGAAAAAGATAGTCAGCCGTCTCAACTGCAACGTGCTGAACAGCTGCCGCAGGACTTCTCTGGAACCTTGGAACTTCTTACTAACCGGATAAATGGAGGTACCGGCTGGTTAAACCATACACCCTAATTACCACCCAGCCTCTCCAAAGCCTACCATACACAAGCACAGAAACAGTGAAGTGCCCCGCTCTTCACTTGCCTCAAAACCACTTCCGTCTCCCCCGTATCTCAATCGGCAGCACGGTTCTTTTAGCCACCAAAACCCACCTATTTAATTATCTGCTTTTATGTGCATGAACCAATAATATGCTTATTTTTGAAGATAGAAGAGATAAAAATAACGAAAATAAATGATACGCTCTTTCTACGATATTTCACCATGATGAGGAGAACTCATGGAACAATCAAAAACACAAAATCGTATTAAAAATATACAACCCCAATACCATACCTTCAGTGCAGAAGATACCTTCACAAAACTGGGTGCGACAAAGCAAGGTCTGAATGGCCAGGAAATCCAAAAGCGTCGTCAGCAGTACGGTCCAAACCGACTGCCCGAACCTCCGCGCCGCTCCCCCCTGGTGCGCTTTCTCAGCCAGTTCAACAATGTCCTGATTTATGTTCTGCTGGGTGCTGCCGTGATCACCGCCTTGTTGGCAGACTGGGTTGATGCGGGTGTCATTATCGGGGTTGTGCTGATTAACGCAGTAATCGGTTTTATGCAGGAGGGAAAAGCAGAGAAGGCAGTTGATGCAATTCGCCAGATCCTGACCCACGAAGCACTGGTGATCCGAGATGGAGTAAAACAATCACTGCCGGTGGAAGAGCTCGTTCCCGGTGATATCGTACAGCTCCATTCGGGTGACAAGGTACCTGCCGATCTCCGGCTTTTTGAGAGCAAGGATCTTCGCATCGAGGAGGCCATCCTGACCGGAGAGTCAGTCCCTTCCGAAAAATCTATTGACCCGGTAGAAGCAGATGCTCCGCTGGGTGATCGTTTTAACATGGCATTTTCCGGTACCCTGGTCAGCTATGGTCAGGCCAGCGGTGTGGTAGTGGCCACCGGAAAAGAGACCGAAATCGGCAAAGTAAGTGAGTTGCTGGCCAGTGTCCAAACCCTGAAGACCGGTCTCACCATGCGTATGGACGAGTTTAGCAAATGGCTGACCGGGGCAATCCTAATTCTTGCCACGCTCACCCTGATCTTTGGGCTGGTACTTCGCGACTACACCTTTACCGAACTCTTTTTCGCCTCGGTGGCGTTGGCGGTCGCCGCAATCCCTGAAGGGTTGCCCGCCATTATAACGATAACTCTGGCACTTGGCGTGCAGCGTATGGCAAAGCGCAAAGCCATTATCAGACGATTACCCGCCGTCGAAACGCTGGGTTCGGTCTCGGTGATCTGCTCTGATAAAACCGGAACGCTCACCCGCAATGAAATGACCGTCACATCCCTCCTGAGATCTGTTGGATTATTTCAGGTCGAAGGAGCCGGTTATGAACCTAAAGGTGATATCACCCAAGATGGTGCCCCTGTCGATCCTGCAGCAGATAAAGATCTGCTGGAAATTATCCGGGCAGGACAATTGTGCAACGACTCCTCCCTCATGGAACGTGAGGGCCAATGGCAGGTTCAGGGTGATCCAACCGATGGAGCACTCTTGGCCCTCGCCCTAAAAGCACAGCTCGACCAGCAAAAAAGTGACGAGGAATTCCCGCGGCTCGATATCATTCCGTTTGAATCGGAACACAAATACATGGCGACCCTGCACCAGCACCCTGAAGGACACCAGGTTGTGTACCTCAAAGGTGCCCCCGAGCGAGTATTGGAGATGTGCAGTCTGCAACGTGGCGATTCCGGGGATGAGCCGCTCGATCAATCATCCTGGCAGGAGCAGCTCGAACTCATTGCCCGACAGGGACAGCGTACCCTGGCGGTCGCAACCAGAAATTACCAGGACAAGCAATCCATCAACAAAGATGATGTCCAAAGCGGCATGACTCTATTAGGAATCTTCGGGCTGATCGATCCACCTCGCCAGGAGGCGATTGATGCGGTTCGTTCCTGTCAATCTGCGGGCATCGGGGTAAAAATGATCACCGGTGACCACGCCCTCACCGCTACAGCCATAGGCGAGCAAATTGGTCTTGATACCAGCCGGGAAGCAATAACCGGACAGGAAATCGAGCAAATGGATGATGATCAGCTCCAGTTTTACGGTCAGAAATCAAACATATTTGCCCGGGTCAGCCCCGAGCATAAACTGCGACTGGTAACCGCCTTCCAGGCGAACGGTCACATTACGGCGATGACCGGAGATGGCATCAATGATGCCCCTGCACTCAAACGGGCGGATGTGGGTGTTGCGATGGGCCAGAAGGGAACGGAGGCGGCCAAGGAGGCATCTGAAATGGTTTTAGCCAACGACAACTTTGCCTCCATTGTCCATGCAGTTGAGGAAGGCCGGACTATTTACGACAATATCCGCAAAACCCTGGCCTTTATCCTGCCGACCAATGGCGCCCAGGCGGGAATTATTATTGCCTCGGTCATGCTGGGAATTGCCCTGCCAATTACCCCATTGCAAATACTCTGGGTTAATATGATTACCGCCGTTACCCTGGGGCTTGCACTAGCCTTTGAACCCTCCGAGGGCAATGTGATGAAACGGCCGCCGCGGCCACCGGGGGAACCCCTTCTCACCCAGTTTCTATCGTGGAGGATCGTATTTATTTCAGCCATCATGGTGATTGGTACACTCGGTCTGTTTCTCTGGGATATGACCCATGGCGAAACGTTACAGATGGCCCGCACAACAGCCGTTAATACGCTTATATTTTTCCAGATATTCTATCTTTTCAACGCCAGGCTCCTGAAGACCTCGGTGTTGTCCCGTTCAGGGCTGTTTGGCAACCCGGCTGTTCTCTTTGCCGTTTTTGGCATTGCCTCACTGCAGATGCTTTTTACCTATCTACCGCTTTTTCAATCAGTGTTCGGCACGGCTGCAATTCCGCTGGGAGACTGGGTACGCCTGATCTCCTTTACCTTCACTGTTTTTGTACTGGTGGAAGTAGAAAAGCTGATCATGCGCAAAATGGAAGCGAGAAAAAAATGATCCCTTCCCGATATGGCCAGAACGTTCCATACCGGGTCCATCGTTGCTGTGGTGCTCCATACTGCACGGGTATCTCACTTACTATGCCCAGACGCGAATAAACCACTGAAATATGAAGATCCACTTGGTTATTGCTGAGATCAATAGCATATTTTTCCTACCAGCCGGTCAGTTCAGCGCGACCTTGGCAGATCTATTTGGTATCAATAACTTCGGGAAACAGATAAAGTCGCTCTTTGGGGTATAAACCGATCGTGATCGGCCCAACTCTCACCTGAGCCCTGCTTGACTTCATTTTATTTAATTGGACAAGTTGCCATGAAAAAATCTGGTGCAAAAGTCTGCCAGGGTTATAGTATATTACTAATGAATAAAGCTCAAAGTGAATCCGCCCTGAGCAACGGGGGAGGTTTGTATGCCAAACGAAAAGACCATCCTTATCGTTGAAGACGAACCACATATTCTGGCTGGAACGGCTAAGCTCCTGTCTGACAATGGCTATGTAATAATCGAGGCAGAAAACGGAACGACAGCGATTGATATTGCCCAGACCCATCGACCTGACCTTATTTTACTGGACCTTGGACTACCAGATATCGACGGCCTTGATGTATGCCATCGGTTAAAGAGCGACCCACAAACCAGTACCATCTATATCTGCATCTTCTCAGGTAGAAGAACAGAACCCGCAGACCAGTCTGAGGGGTTGGAGACCGGTGCCGACGATTTTATCACCCGGCCAATTGATAACAAAGTTCTGCTTTCCCGGATCAAGGCAATGTTTCGAGTTATTGGGGCCGAACAGAAACTGCTCAAGTACACTCAGGAGCTGGAAACAATTATCGATCAAAAAATCGCCGAACTCAAGGGTAGTGAACAGCGATACCGCAATATTTACCACAATTCACCAGACATGTATGTCTCCGTTGATCCCACCAATGGCGAAATATTACTCTGCAATGATACGCTATTGCAGAAAACAGGCTACTCACGGGAAGAAATTGTAGGTCATCCCATATTCAAAGTTTATCATGAAGATTGTTTTGATGACGTGCAGGCAGCCTTTAACCAATTTGTCGATACGGGAAAGGTCGAAGATAAAGAACTCGTCCTCAAGCGAAAAGATGGCGGAAAAATTGACGTCATCCTCAACGTGAACGCAGTGAAGGATGATGATGGAAAGATAATCCATTCAATATCCTCATGGCGTGACATCACAGAGCAGAAAAAATTGCAGGCCGAACTGCATCAATCACAGAAATTGGAATCAATCGGCACACTTGCCGGTGGCATTGCCCATGATTTCAATAACATTTTGTCCTCTATTTTGGGTTATACTGAACTGGCGCTGAGCGGTGCCGGTCTGGATGATGCTGTACGGGATGATCTCCAGGAAGTGTATGCCGCCGGGTTGCGGGCAAAAGAGTTAGTGGGTCAGATCATGACCTTTGCCCGTCAATCCGATGAAGAGCTCACACCAATCAAGGTTGATTTCATTATCAAAGAAGTTCTCAAGTTTATCAGGTCTTCCATTCCCACCACCATTGAAATTAAAAAGAACATCGCCAGCAATTCTGTGATCATGGGCAGTGCTCCCCAAATTCATAGAATTTTGATGAACCTCTGTACCAATGGTGCCCAGGCAATGGAGGAGGCCGGAGGTACGCTTAGTGTCAGCTTGGCCGATAGAACAATAAATGCTGAAGCAGCAAATGAGCAACAATCGCTTAAATCTGGCAATTACATCGAACTCAAAGTCTCAGACACCGGCCACGGAATAAAACCGGATCATCTGGATAAAGTGTTTGAACCATATTTCACCACCAAAGGCCCCGGTGAAGGCTCGGGAATGGGTCTTGCTATGGTCCATAGCCTCGTTGAGACCTACGGTGGCAAAATTTTTGTTCAAAGCAATCTGGGCGAGGGTACAACCTTTACCATCTACCTGCCGATAGCAAAAAAACAAGGTACCGACCAAACAACTCGACCAGTTGAATTACCCACCGGAAATGAGCGCATTTTATTCGTTGATGATGAGAAGCAAATTGCGCGAATCGGAGACCGAATTCTGAGCCAACTGGGTTACCGAGTCACCGCAACAACCAGCAGCGAAGATGCGTTGGAAATTTTCCAGGCTAATCCTGACGAATTCGACCTGGTCATTACCGATATGACCATGCCGAAAATAGCCGGTGATCAACTGGCCCAGGAGATGATACTACTCAAACCGGAGATCCCGATAATTCTCTGCTCCGGTTATTCAAAGCGGTTAGCATCGATCTCAAAAGCTGATATTGGGGTAAAGGCAATTACCAAGAAACCGCTGATCAAAGAGGAGCTAGCCAAGACCGTTCGGAAAGTACTCGATAAGAAGTAACCATCTAATCAACCATCGATACTGATGAATAGAAAAGTTAGAAACAATCTAACAATACTTACAAGAGTAAACCATTAATTCAGAATGCAATAACCTCGTTGTTTTTTCCAAACGGGTTATACGAGATACTGCTGAAATAAAACTGCCAACCCGAGAAACGCGAGGAAACCCATTACGTCGGTGACAGTGGTCAGAACGATACTTGAGCTTTGTGCAGGATCAATACCCAACCGCTTCATGATGATCGG
>QZLB01000246.1 GCA_004796425.1 Desulfobulbaceae bacterium
ATCCAATACTTCAATCGAGTTGTGCTGGGGCAGAACCGGTTCATGGACAAAAACTCTGCCCAATTGGGTATCCCCCTGGGTGAACAGTTCACGAACGAAATCCTCTTCCTGGTTGAGATATTGATAGAAAAGATCGGCCAAGGCTTTCTGATCAACATCCCCCCGAACCCGCATCATGGAAAACTCAAAAAAACCTGCCATTGGCGGGGGCAGCACATAATGCGTTGTCTCTTTATCCCTGATATCAACCAACATCGCCCGTGAGGCCAGGGAAGCCAGGACATCCTTTGCTTTTTCGAGCGGAAGTTGCCAGATCGTTGAGGCCTGTTCCGGGGTAAACGGTCTGATCGGTAGTTGGGAGATCAGTTCAGCCTCTTTCTGGCTGAAAAGTATCTGGAGAATCTTATCGAGCAGCGGGGAGGGGGGCGCACCCTGGGGGAACCGGTTGAGCCGATCAACCAGCCGTGCATACCCATTTCTTCGCAGATTGTGTGCCATAGACAAAACTCCTTTCATCACTGGACATCATCACCCACAACCTACTATTATACCAGACAAATTCTCAACTTTCCACTTTTCGGTATTGGCCCCTAAACCGTTTTACTTTTATACTTTTTCCGGATGCAACGATTCAGGTAACCAGGACCTACGATAGAGGAGACCACTTCATTTGGAATGGGAAATCAAAATTATTGAGGGAAACCGATATCTTGAGGTTACGACCGCCGGTGTGGCTGACAAAGACCGATCTTTACAAATGGCCAAAGCTATTAAAGACACAATGCGGCAGAACCGGATTACCAGAGCACTTATTGACCATCGAGGCTTGAGTGGGGTCTCGGGTGAAATTGTGGACATCTACAACAGACCCAAGCTGCTCAGATTCATCGGACTCATTCTCCGAATTAGAATTGCCGAAGTCGTCAAAGCTGAACACACGGATCATTTCAAATTCTTTGAAACTGTTTGTTTTAATCAAGGCATTCAACTATCCGTCTTCAGGAAGAAGGATGACGCGATCACCTGGTTGCTTGGCTAACCGATCCCGACTTACCCGTAAATCGTAGAGGATACTCCCCCGCTACACCGGCAACGGAGGAGTATCCCTGCTTATTGATTTACGATATTTTCGGGTTCGACTTCGGGTAAATCAGCAGAAGCCTGCGGTGACACCGATGCTACAGATTGAGCACTCTGCTCCATGGGATCGATAACATGAAAACCCTGGGGCGTTTTCACTTTTTCTTCCGGTTTATCAACATCAATCCTACCACCCCCGGTAAGCTGGGAGCCAGGTTTCTGCGATCCCGGTTTGTGGGCTGCGGTTGCTTTGCCTTCGCCTTTTTCTGTCTGACCGGCGCTTTCCTGGGTTTCATCCCCATTGGCCCGGTTTTCCATCGGATCAACTACTCCACCATCGCTTTTTATAATCGGACCAGAGGTAATATCCTGGTACGCGGCTGCCAGCAGCGCATCTTGCAAGATTTTCTTGTCTTCTTCGGTCATTGGATTTTTACCCCCGATATCCCCATCAAAATCATCCGTTGTCCGACTGTTTTTAATCTTTTTGCCAGTTTCTGAATCGTAGGTGCCCATATATACATACTCACCGTTAATCAGCACATAGGAATCATAAGTCTTCCCATCATCCCAGAAGGCCTTGAAATTTGTCACTCCATTCCAGGTGTCTTTTTCTACCCACTCCCACCCTGCATTCATGTGTCCGGAAACCAGACTGAACAGATCTGCACTCATGTGTTGGCCGTTAAAACCATTCGGATCCGTTTTCCCTGTTCCGCCACCGATGCGAGGGTCTTTGGCCGGATTTACACCGCCATAAAGGGCTCCAACAGATCCCATTGGAGTATATTGATCCATTTTCTCCGGTGTGAGTATTCTATCAGCGGGATTCTTCCGACCGGTTGGATTGGTAATTCCGGGAATGTCATCGTGATCTTCTTCAAATGGTGACCCGGCAAACCCTGATCCCGGTTCAATAATGCCACCTGGTTTGCCTGGTATATGATCTTCACTATTCCCCGAACCACCGGGGCTCCCACGATGCCCGGGGTGGCTGGCAAGCCGGTCCAGTCGCGCTTTTCTCTCATTCATTTTATTTTTTGCCTGCTGGTTCTCATTGTTAAGGCTATCCTGGGGGATGCGCCCCCTCTTGCCTGCAACCATCTCATTTGAGATTTTCGCCATCGGTGCAATCACTAAATCGACCCGGGCAAGATTATTCTTTTCATTAAACTCAGGGTAGAGACCATGCGGATCAACCCTGGCAGTAAGGGTATGCCTGCCAATTCGTTCAGCCTTAAATTTGAAGGAGGATACCATCGGGCCGATCTTTACCTGCTCCGTACCAATCCTTTTCCCATCCAGATAATAACTGACCGGAACATTGGGAGGTCTATTTTGACCGGTGCTTCGTACCGCTATTTTGACCACTACCTGATCACCGCTCTGATATTTCGGGTGTTCCAATGAGAACTTGTATGGAAACAGGTCCATTTTCAAATGCTTCATCTCGTTGGTGCTATCGACTCTTCTTAAACGCTTTGCTGCCTGGGGAGTTGCAATTGGGTTGTCTGTGAGAAGCACCCGCTGCGGTCTTATCCGGGGAGACGTGATGGTGAGGTATCCGGAGGTGATGTTATTCCTGGTTGTACGCTCGACCAATCCTCTGCCCGGATGAACTGACGCGCTAACTCTTACTCTTCCGCGGCCACTCGGCTCTACCGACAGCTCAACCGGTTTGCCTGCCCCTGCTGGAAGCGTTAACACTTTTGTACCGATTACTTTTCCATTTTGGGTAAATTTGACCCGGACATTCTTGAGCAGTTTTCCACTGTCATTTTTAACCTCCGCACGGATGGTAACGCTCTCTCCGGAAGTGATAACCTCAGGAGATACATTGAGATTCTGGATGGAGAGGTCGACCGAACCGGTTGCTGAGATACGTGAAACGTGCTCCCGTTTTGGTTTCTGCAGTCGTTCAACGTTTTCTACAGCGATGTCCCGGGTCCTGGAACCAGCAGACTCCATCGACTCCGATCTGTTAATCTGCTCAGATCGCTCGAATATCTGCGGTTGCGTATCACTTCTGCTGCTCCGCAAGCTTTGGGCATCAGCCTCCATATAGCAGGTGGTTGAGAGAATACACGTTGCGAGTAAAAGTGTAGCGGTTTGTCCAATCTTCATGATGCCCTCCAAAACTCATTATCAGTAATGATAACAGATTGTTGTACAGCTCGCTGTTATCTGATTATTACTGTTTGTGTCAGCAGGACGCAAAAAGGTTCAAATCTTTTTTTCTCTCACTCGATTCTCCAGCGATACCAGGGGCCACTTGCCGGAATATCCCTATGGCCAGAGAATCACCGATCTCACCGGGGCAAAAATAACGGGGTATGATGTATTGCCAGATCCACACCATGGTACTATTGAATTGATCACCACCAACACCAGTGTGACATGGCATCGTTGGGCAGATCAATTTGAGATAGATGATACAAGTGAAGTCTTAGCGCAACTTACCGATCAGTTTTATAAAGGAGCCTGCGCTGCTTTTAATAAGCGCATGGGCAAAGGAACAATCATCTGTATCGGCTTTGATCAGGAAGAAGGTATCTACAAACTGGTCGAGCAGAGTCTCATGGACGAACTTCCTTATCTGTTCCCTCTTCCAAATCACACCCTGTTTCAGGTCCGGGGAAACCTCGGAATTTTTTTGAACTACAATGAAACAGCCGTATCGATACCCAATGAGATACTTGAGCACTTTACACCGATCAACGACTCCTTAACCATAGCCCCGGCTGGAGTCTCCTTTTTGATACCGGGAGCTCACTCTTTAGTATTGGAGCTTTTATGTATAGTTGATTATATAACCCGATTATAACGGCATACTGTCAACGACCTCTAGGCCATAACCTTTTAGACCAACAATCTTCTTTGGATTATTTGTCAACATCGTCATTTTCGACACTCCCAAATCTCTTAAAATTTGGGCACCAATACCATAATCTCTCAAGTCGGCCTTCAGTCCGAGTTTCAGATTTGCCTCTACAGCATCTATGCCCTCTTCTTTCTGTAGTTTGTAGGACTTTATTTTATTCACAAGGCCAACGCCTCTTCCCTCCTGTCTCATATACAGAACAATGCCACTTCCCTCCTTCTCAACACGCTTCATGGCTTCTTGGAGTTGTCCGCCACAATCACAAAATGAAGAGTTAAAAACATCGCAAGTAAGACACTCTGAATGCACACGAACCAAGACTTTTGAATTGCTATCAATTTCACCTTTCACCAGTGCGACGTGCTCTAAGTTATCAACATCGTTTTTGTATATGATCGTTGTGAATTCTCCTGCACGCTCGGTGGGTATCCGTGCCTCTGCAGCTCGATGAACAAGCATTTCATTCCTTAGTCGATAGGCAACCAGATCAGCAATTGTGGCAATTTTCATTTCATGTTGCTGGGCAAACTCCTCCAAATCGTTCATTCTGGCCATCGTGCCATCTTCATTCATTATTTCACAAATGACACCGGCCTCTCTCATCCCAGCTAAACGAGCCAGATCAACCGATCCTTCGGTTTGACCAGTTCTTACAAGCACCCCCCCATCTTTCGCCCTTAAAGGAAAAACATGACCAGGGCTAATAATGTCATAGGGTGTGGCATCCGGTGCCACTGCTGCTTCTATTGTGCGGGCTCTGTCTGCGGCTGATATCCCTGTTGCAACACCTGTGCGCGCTTCAATACTGATCGTAAACCCAGTCCCAAATGGTGACTGGTTCGCAGGAACCATCATCGGGAGTTTTAATTTGTCCACAATTTCACTACTTAACGTGAGACAAATCAATCCTTTACCGAATTTGGCCATAAAGTTGATCGCTTCCGGTGTAATAGCCTCAGCTGCAATGCAGAGATCTCCTTCGTTTTCTCGATCTTCATCATCTACCAAGATGATCATTTTCCCATCACGTATATCTTTTATTACTTCTTCAATTGAACTAATAGGCATAAGCGAACCACTTTTTGAGTATTTTTCTCTTCCAAAACATCCTTGTGTTCTTCAATAAAATGAGAATGCGTCCAGCTTGTACTCCTGTCACCGGGTGGTATTCAGGGGCTAAGACGCCCGTCAATTCTTCAGTGCTCTTTGATATCAGATGTGCAATTAAAACTCAAGCCCAGGTAGCTCAACAATGTTTATTAACCAGTGTCTGCCAAATAGCATGTGATTTTCGGATATCTTTAGAATCAGGATTTGGTTCAAAGAATTGCATCGAGCTTCTCATTGCTGCCAATTCATCAAGGCTTTTATAAAGACCGAACTCAAGTCCAGCCATATAGGCTGCGCCAAGTGCTGAGACTTCCTCGATACCGATGGTTGAAATTCTAACACCAAGCAAATCGGCAATTTTTTGCATCAGCCAATGATTAGCGACCATTCCACCATCTACCTTCAACTCTGAAAGAACGATTCCGCTATCTTTTTCCATTGCCGAAACAACATCTTTTATCTGATAGGCTACCGATTCTAGTGCTGCTCGAACGATATGGTCTTTGCTTACCCCAAAAGTGAGCCCCACAATCGATGCGTGAGCATCCATTTTCCAATAGGGTGCTCCCATACCGCTAAATGCAGGTATAAGATACACTCCTCCATTGTTTTCTAAGCTTTGAGCAATCTTTTCAGTTTCAGAACTTGAGGTAAAAAGACCAATCTGATCCCTCAACCATTTAATGGTAGCCCCGCAGGTCACGATAATGCCTTCTAGGGCGTAGTCCAGTCTATCAGGTGTCGACCAACAGGTCGTAGTCACCATGCCATGACCAGAAGTAACCGGCTTTTGTCCGGTATTCCATAATATAGATGAGCCGGTACCAAGTGTGGCCTTCGCTTGACCAGGTTCCAAACACCCCTCCCCGAACGCAGCACCATGCGAATCGCCGATCATTGAATTAATTGGAATAGCTTCTCGGAATCTCCCCTCAAAATCTGAGAAACCAAATTTATACGATGATGGTTTTACATCCGGGGTATGAATGCCTTCAACTCCAAGCCCCTTTATCAATGTATCATCCCATTGAAGCGTGTGGATGTTAAACAAAAGTGTCCGGGAAGCATTCGTAATATCTGTGAAGTATGATTGACCATCCGTTAGTTTGTACAGAAGCCAGGTATCGATAGTACCAAAATATACATCTCTTTCGGATACTGTATTTTTAATATCCGAGCAGTTTTCCATCATCCAGGTAAGTTTTGCTCCTGAAAAATACGGATCAACAATCAAACCGGTCCTTGATTTAATTTCAGCCTCTAGGGCTGTGTTTTTAAGTCTCTCACAGACAGATACTGATCGTTTACATTGCCAGACTATCGCATTACATAAGGGTAATCCTTTTTTATCCCAGAGCAGAAATGTTTCCCTCTGATTTGAAATCCCCACGACCTTTACCCGATCTCTAACTGCAAAATCCTTTTCTTCTGCATCTGCTAAACATCTGGTAACCGAGTCCAACATATTTTGATAAATTTGACCGGGATCCTGCTCCACAAAACCTGGTTGAGGAAAAAGAGATTCTGACTCCGTGTAACCTTTTGCAAAGATTTGGCCGTCCCTGTCGAACAGAACAGATTTGGTACCACTGGTACCTTGGTCGATGGCCAGGATCAGTTCATTCATAGAGTTACCTGTTTTTCATAAGGAGATCATTTCTTTTGCCGTCTTGGTTATTCCTTTGGCATCGATTCCCACATACTCGCGCATCTGCTCCCTCGGACCTGAAACCGCGAACGCGCCCTCTGGAAATCCGAGCCTTTTCATCCGGCAGCCTATACCGTGCTCTGCAATGATTTCAGATATCAAACTTCCAATCCCTCCATGTTGACTGTGCTCCTCGACAGTAATGACTAAACCGGTTTTGGCGAGTGACTCAACAATTTTTCTATGATCAAGCGGCCTGATAGAAGGAAGGTTGATTATTTCTGCACTAATTCCTTCCTTTGCCAACATTCTTTTAGCCCATACTGCTTCATAACTTGATGATCCCATTGAAATAATGGTGAGATCGTCTCCTTCGAACATTATGTCCGGCTGTCCAACGATAAACTCATACTCATGATCATGAATATGTGGCAGTTGTGCACTATCCATTCTGATATACACCGGACCAACATGATTAAAAGCATAGGCGAAAATCTGTTCTGCTTCAATACTATCTGAAGGTGCAAAGATTTGAATGTTGCCAAATCCTCGCATAATAGAGATATCATCAATTGCATGATGGGTACTTGCAAGTGCCCCATAGCAGACGCCTGCGTTTAAACCCATCAGTTTCACATTGGTATTGGAATAACAAACATCATTCTGCACCTGCTCATTTGCACGATGTACCAGGAACGGGGCGGCATTAGTCGTTATTGCGACATAACCACCAAGGGCCATACCGGCAGCGGTCCCGACCAAACTTTGTTCTGCAATCCCTACATTGATAAGCCGTTCTGGAAATTTATCGCTAAACGGTGAAATTTTTGCTGTCGATGTTGAATCACTCACGAGGACCGCAATATTGAGCCCTGATTGAACCGATGAAATAAAGCTGTCAACCATCACCTCTCTGAGATCTCGTTTTGCAACCTGTAAACTCACGACAATTCCTCCATCGCTTGTGATAATTCCGATTCAGTTGGTACTTTATGATGCCAGCTTGGCTGATTTTCAATAAATGAAACGCCATACCCTTTGACCGTTTGGGCAAGTATTGCTTTCGGTTTGCCATTTTCTGATAATGATTCAAAGGTATCGATTAATGACCTGGGATCATTCCCATTCGTTTCATGCAACTCCATACCAAATGCTTCCAATTTGCTATCGAGCGGATCAAGCGCGTTTATACGCTCCGTAAAATCGGCAAGCTGCAATCTATTTCTATCGATTATCCAAATCAAGTTATCCAGCTTATAATGAGATGCTGCCATTGCAGCCTCCCAGTTAGACCCTTCCTGAAGCTCACCATCACCCGTCAGAATGAATACTCGATAATTTAGGTTTTGCTTCTTCCCCGCGATAGCCAATCCTACACCAATAGCCAATCCGTGACCGAGCCCCCCGGTATTGACTTCGACAAAATTAGTTTTTTGTCTCACGGGATGTCCCGGAAGTTTTGAATCAAAACCCAAGTAAGTCTTGATCAATGTTTTATCGAGGAGCCCTGCCTGCATCAAGGTACAATAGAAGCCACCAACACCATGTCCCTTACTTAATATAAAACGATCACGACTTGGATGATGCGCATCACTCTTGTCGTACCTTAGTATTCGAAAATAAAGAGAGGCCAGAATGTCAGTTTCGGAAAGATCAGCACCGGTATGACCCTGCCCAGCACTATGGTTCATTTCCAAAACAAGTTTCCTTATCTGACTAGTTTCTTTTGAGATTCTAGCATGATCGAACTCAAAAGGATTTTTCATTATTGCCTCCATTACTATTAATCTACACTAGAACAAGCTTTCGTTTATTTTTGTTTTACGTCATTTCGAAACAAATAGCAAGACCTATTGGGTTAGCAAAACAAGCGACACCATCTCTATATTACGCTTTATTAACATGCATTTAAGATGCATAACCGCAATTTTCTTATGAATATTGAAACGTATTATTGACTTTTCGTTTGTTTTGTGGAATTTTTCTTTTAAGTTTTTTTTCGAAAAACAAACAAACCGAGGAGGAAGGACATGAAAAAATTGTTAGCCGTATGCACAATGCTCTGTTGTTTTCTGGTCAGTTCCGTGGCTTATGCCGGTGACCTGATTGTTATCATCACTCCATCACACGATAACCCATTCTTCAAATCTGAAGCTGTGGGCGCCGAGGCCAAAGCTAAAGAACTAGGATACGAGACCCTCTCACTTGTTCACGATGATGACGCGAATAAACAAAACGAGCTTTTTGACACTGCTATTGCTCGCGGTGCGAAAGCGATCATATTGGACAATGCCGGAGCTGATGCTTCTATCGCCCCAATTCAAAGAGCAAAAGAAGCCGGCATTCCAAGTTTCTTGATAGACAGAGAGATTAACAAAAATGGTATTGCAGTTGCTCAAATTGTATCGAACAACTACCAAGGAGCAAAACTCGGTGGTGAAGAATTCGTAAAACTTATGGGAGAAAAAGGCAATTACGTTGAGCTCGTCGGTAAAGAATCTGACACAAATGCAGGAATCCGATCCCAAGGCTACCACGATGTAATTGACCAATACCCCGATCTGAAAATGGTCGCAAGGCAAAGTGCAAACTGGAGCCAGACTGAAGCATACGAAAAAATGGAGTCAATCATTCAGGCCAATCCGGATATCAAAGGGGTTATCTGTGGCAATGACACGATGGCCATGGGTGCAATGGCTGCATTAAAAGCCGCTGGTAAGGGCGATGTTATTGTGGTTGGCTTTGACGGCTCCAATGACGTTCGCGATTCAATACTTGCAGGTGACATCAAAGCAACTGTTCTGCAGCCGGCTTACAGAATTGCTCAAATGGCAGTTGAACAGGCAGACACCTTCTTGAAGAAAGGCTCTACAGGACTTCCTGAAAAACAACTCATGGATTGTGTTCTGATTAACTCCAAGAATGCAAAACGACTCGAAACATTTGCCTTGAAATAAACCTCTTGATACTTCTTAAAGGGTACCCAAGTGTTTTGATTTAATTCCTGTTATATTTCTTTGGGTATCGGCATTAGGCCGGATTCTCAGTGGATAAGACTACAACTATCCACTGAGAATCACTCAAATAACACGAATTCCACAATCCCATCCGAGACTCGAGGGAGATTATGTTGCTCACCGCCAAGCCAAGTCACCCTTTGATTGCCCTGATCATAATCGTCTGCTGTCTTTTTCACGTGACCTCCTGCACCATAGTGCCAGACGAGGAGAAAACGGCTGAAGGGCAGGAAAAGCTTGATATATATTTTGTCAGTGACGATTTTAAACCCGATGATTACGCAGAGAAAGTCTGGGATGACAAAGTGATAACCCTCTTTGAAGAGAAGAGCCACGCTCTTGAAGATGTTTTACCTCTGTGGCACAAAGATCAACAAGCTGCTGGAA
Source organism: Desulfobulbaceae bacterium (assembly GCA_004796425.1). Taxonomy (GTDB): domain Bacteria; phylum Desulfobacterota; class Desulfobulbia; order Desulfobulbales; family Desulfocapsaceae; genus MADRE3. Next base: position 10,124 of record QZLB01000246.1, read on the forward strand.
GCAAATTTGGTTATCGAGAAAAAGCCGAAGGGAGCCCCTGGAACTACAGGGTGAGGGGTACCGGTATCGTGGTAAAGGTAAATACCGAATCGAGAGCTTCTACAATTGATATCGATCTTTTACCGGGTGACAACTCAGCCGACCTGTCAATCCAAATTGGCCCGGTTATCAAAGACAGTGCCATCAGGGACTCACTGGATTTCATTTCGTTTACTGATTTCACCAACCAACTCGAATTTGCGCGTCTGTCAAACGCTTTCAACAAGTTAGTAAACAAGAAAGTTGTCGGGGATCTTGATCGCGAAAACTTAATGGGCAAAAAGATTTCGTTCTGGGGTGCTTATACCCAGCTTCAGGACTCCGACCTGATACGCCTAACCCCCGTTATTCTCAAAATCGAGTAAGGTTGATCATGGTAGAAAGCAGTAGTGAGAACATCATCCTTCGAGCCAATGAAATCACGAAGCTCTATCCAGGGACGGTAGCCCTCAACCGCGTAGATTTCAATGTTTACAGAGGAAAAGTTAATGTCCTCGTTGGTGAAAATGGAGCGGGAAAGTCAACATTGACCAAAATTCTTGCCGGTGTTGAAATTCCAACGAGTGGTGAACTTCTCTTTGAGGGCACGCATGTTCAAATAGAATCATTTCATGATGCTGTCAGACTTGGGATCGGTATGATTCATCAGGAATTGAACCTATTCCCGAATATGAATGTTGCTGAAAATATCTTCATTGCCAGAGAAATCACTTCTGCGAACGTCCACATTGATCACAAGTCGCAAGTTGAGCATGCCCAGGAACTACTTGATCGACTGGAGGCTGAAATTGATGCACGCGCACAAGTTGCCGATCTACGAATCGGTCAACAACAAATGGTTGAAATCGCTAAAGCGCTTGCCCTTGATACCCGGATTCTTATCATGGATGAACCAACATCTGCCTTATCCGCTGCTGAGGTCGATGTCCTTTTTCGTGTTATTGAAGATCTGAAAGAACAAGGCGTGTCCATTGTCTATATTTCCCATCGTTTGGAAGAGCTGGTCCAGATCGGGGACTACATAACGGTCCTGCGAGATGGCGACCTCATAGAGGAATCCCCAATGGACGAGGTTGATGTCAGTTGGATCATTTCCCATATGGTTGGGGAAACAAATGAACGTCGTATTGATCATTCCAACACCTCTACAGGAGAGGAAATCTTGAGTGTTGAAAACCTCAGGCTTGGTCACGTCAATGGTGGGTTCACCATTGACCACTTGAGTTTCAATCTCCAAAAAGGCGAAATTTTAGGCATATACGGCCTCATGGGGGCGGGCCGGTCGGAACTGTTTGAGTGCCTTATGGGGTTACAAAAAGACATAGCAGGTAATGTACTAATCGAAGGGAAAAATATTACACATGGAACTGTTCAGGACCATATAAAAGCCGGACTTGCCCTCATACCTGAGGATCGTCAGAGAGAAGGCTTGATTCAGGTGTTGGATGTAACAGACAACATGACGCTTTCCAGCATGTGGAAATTCACTCGCTGGGTCCATATTCAACACGAACGATTACGCAAATCTGTTCTTACGGTGATCAAAGACCTTTCAATAAAAGTTGCGAGCCCCCAGGTCCTGATAAGTTCACTTTCCGGTGGAAATCAACAAAAAGTGGTCATAGGCAAGGCTTTGCTTACCCAACCCAAAGTGCTCCTCATGGATGAACCAACCCGCGGTATTGATGTCGGAGCCAAAGGGGATGTTTTCAAAATCATGAACAAACTCGCCAGTCGAGGACTCGGAATTATCTTCGTCACTTCTGAACTAAAAGAGATTATGGCGATTTCCGACCGCATTATTGTAATGAGCAATGGCAAGATTACCGGTGAATATGGACGTGAAGAGGCAACTGAGGAAATGATCGTTTCAGCATCAGCTGTCGGCCTTAAAGAAAACGCACCTCCACTGCACTAACTAATTAGTTTGAGGAGATTTATCGTGAACCTGGATACTGTATCTGGACCCGCTGAAACCATAAGCACAAACAAGCTGAAGTTCGGGATGCTACTCCTGAAGCTGCGGACCTTTATTGCCCTCTTTCTCGTGATTGCCTATTTCAGTATTATGGCACCAAATTTCCTTTCCATGGCCAACATGGTCATCTTGGTAAAACATGTATCGATCTATGCATTCCTTGCAATTGGGATGACGTTTGTCATCATTACCGGTGGGATTGATCTTTCCGTCGGTTCTATTGTAGGGCTTGCTGGCATGGTTGCCGGAGGCCTTTTATACAACGGATTGCACATACCATTTCTTGGGGTGACCGTTTATTTTCATTTGCCCATGGTAATACTTATTACTCTTGCCGTCGGGGTATTGTGCGGCGCCTTCAGTGGTTTGCTGATCACCCGGTTTAATGTTGCACCCTTTATCGCTACTCTCGGAATGCTGTATATTGCAAGGGGAACAGCCCTTCTTTTATCCGATGGCAAGACCTTCCCGAACCTGGTCGGAAAAGAAGAGCTCGGAAACACTGGGTTCCCTTGGTTAGGTTCAGGAACGATCCTTGGAATCCCGGTGAGTATCTGTATACTTATCATCCTTGGGATTGCTGCAGCCTACATTGCGGGCAAAACACCTCTGGGACGTCATATATACTCCGTTGGTGGCAATGAGCGAGCTGCATTATTATCCGGTGTAAGGGTAAACAGAGTGAAAATGTTTGTTTATATGTTCTCAGGATTCTGTTCCGCCATAGCGGGACTGATTATTGCCTCACAACTTGTTGCCTCCCATCCAGCTACAGGAGAGATGTTTGAACTCACCGCGATCGCAGCAGCTGTTCTTGGTGGCACCTCACTTGCGGGTGGTCGTGGAACCATTGGCGGCACCATCATCGGTGCCTTCGTGATCGGTGTTCTCGGCGACGGTATGGTTATGATGGGTGTAAGTGCTTTTTGGCAGATGGTCATCAAGGGAATTGTGATTGTCGCTGCAGTTGTCGTTGATCAGTTCCAGAGAAATTTACAAAGCAGGGCTGTCCTGCAAGAGAGTTAACAGGAGGTCTTCTATTATGAAATTTGTGAATAAAAAGGCCTGTTTCGGAGTGATCATAGGCACTCGAGGCTTTTTCAATCCCGCATTGTGTAATTCAGCTCGAAAGGAATTACTGGAAACTCTCGATGCTCTCTCAATCGATTACATTATCGGGACGGAAGATCAAACGCCCAATGGAGCAGTTGAGACACTTGAACATGCCAAATTGTATGCGGAGCTTTTTCGAAAAAATGCTGAGCTCATTGATGGGATTATCGTCATTCTACCAAATTTTGGCGATGAGCTTGGAGTCGTGGAGACAATCTCACGCGCAAAACTGAATGTGCCAGTCATGGTCCAGGCCTGCAACGATGAGCTAGATAAAGTCGATGTTTTCTCAAGAAGAGATGCATTTTGTGGAAAGATCTCGGTATGCAACAATCTCTATCAGTATGGTATCCCTTTTACTGATACGACACTTCATACATGCGATATTACGAGCCCAGAATTCAAGGATGATCTTACCAAGTTCTCAGCAATCTGCAGGACCGTAAGAGGGTTATCAAATGCACGGATAGGTGCAATAGGTGCGAGACCTGCCGCCTTTCAGACCGTTCGCTTCAGCGAAAAGCTTCTCCAGTCAGCAGGTATTACGATAATACCAGTCGATCTATCTGAAATTTTTGCAGTTGCTGAGGCACTTGATAACGATTCTGAAAAAGTGAAAGCAAAATTATCTGAGATTAAGGCATACGGAACTATTCCTTCATTAATCCCAGAAGAACAGATACTGCGACAAACAAAATTCTCTGTTGCAGTAAATGACTGGATGGAAGAAAACGAATGCGTTGCAAGCGCTATCCAGTGTTGGACATCAATGCAGGAAAACTGGGGATGTGCATCCTGTCTCACAATGAGTATGATGGGTGAGAATTTGATGCCGAGCGCCTGTGAGGTTGATATCACCGGTGCAGTGTCTATGTATGCCCTGTTACTTGCCTCGGGCGAACCCCCTGGATTTTTGGACTGGAATAACAATTATGGCCATGAGACTGACAAATGCGTTAATACCCATTGCAGCAATTTTCCCAAAAGTTTTATCGGGGCAACACCTGAAATATCTGACCTTGATATTCTCGGAGAAACCCTTGGGAGAGAGAACTGTTTCGGCGCGGTCAAAGGAAAAGTCACCCCCGGTCCAATGACTTATTTCAGAATCTCCACCGATGATCCCAGGGGAAAAATAAAAACATATCTTGGCCAGGGAGCGTTCACCGATGACCCCTTCGATATGGACGGCGGAATAGCTGTCTGCGAAGTTCCGGGCCTGAGATCCTTACTCACTCATATTTGCCAAAATGGGTATGAACACCATGTGGCGATGGTCAGAGGGCACGTCGCGGGAATTCTAAAGGAATCAATTAACAAATATCTTGGCTGGGAGTTGTTTCACAATAGTTGAAAGAGGTGCTCACCGCCATACGCACCTTGTCGATTACAGCCGGCAGTGCAAACGGTAACATAACAATTTGCATTGCTACGCAAACAGTGTATCTTAACGCATTTGTAGCAAAAGTTAATCTATTGAAGCGGGGCTCTTTGCCTTTTTTTTTGAGAATATAAAGTTACCATATCAGGATGTTAGCAGAACAAAGGCGATTAAAGATTCTTGATCTTATTCGGGAAGAAGGAAGTGCCCGAGTAAGCAATCTCAGTAAACTATTCAATGTTTCCGAACCCACAATCCGTCAAGACCTTGAAAAGCTCGAAGGGGAAGGCTACCTAACACGTAAACACGGCGGCGCCTTCCTCAAATCTGTGCCGCAATTGGTCCAGACTATGACACTGGAGCACCTGGAAAACATGGACAAAAAGCGGCTTATTGGGCGGAAAGCTGCTCAGTATGTCCACCATGGTGAAACAATCATCCTCGATGCAGGCTCGACAACTACAGAGATGATTGAAGGGCTCTCACTCAAACAAAATTTAAAAATCCTGACAAACGCCCTGAATATTGTTCTACAGCTCGGGGCAAATCCAAACTGCACGGTCTTCTCTTCAGGAGGACAATTCAAGCCACCGACACTCTCTCTAACTGGTGAAAAAGCTGCTGATTTTTTCACCGATGTCTATGCATCTAAATTATTTCTCGCTACAGGTGGTATTTCCTTTGAGGCAGGACTAACCTACCCTGGGTTCAACGATCTCTATGTTAAAAAAGCAATGATTAAAGCAGCAAAAGAGGTCTTCTTATTGGCAGATTCTACCAAGATCGGCAAAGTCTCTTTTGCTTCCCTTGGGGGCCTTGAGCTCATTGATTATTTTATCACAGACAAATCAATCCAAGACGAGGACAGACGCCGTTTCGAAGAAATGGGAGTCGAGGTTATTATTGCGAACAGTAAATAAGGCTTACTGATCGCATCAAATATTTCAAACAATCTTGTTGATGCCAAGACAAGATAATAATCAGATTATTCAAATCCTGCTTTGGAGAATGGATGAGTGTTTTCAATTTAGGTTCACTCAATATTGACCGTGTTTACAGAACCAACCATTTTGTTCGACCAGGTGAAACAATCACCTGTTCCTCGTATGCTGAATTTGCTGGTGGAAAAGGTCTTAATCAATCCATCGCACTTGCTCGAGCAGGTGCGGATGTTATACATATTGGGAAAATCGGTCAAGACGGAATCAGTTTAAAAAACCTGCTTGAGCAAAACAATGTAAATACTCAAAATATCTTTGTAACAGACAAACCATCCGGTCATGCAATTATCCAGGTTGATGACCATGGAGAAAATGCAATCGTATTATATGGCGGTGCAAACCAAGCGATAACTTCAAATGAAATTCAGCTTGGTTTAAAGTCTGCTCAGACTGGAGACTGGCTACTCCTGCAAAATGAAACCAATAGAATTAAGGAAGCTATTCACCTGGGTGCCGAAAGGGGTTTAAAAATTGTATTTAACCCCGCACCGATGGAAAAGGAGGTCTCTTCTCTGCCATTTCAGGACATAAGCTGGTTGATTGTTAATGAACTTGAAGGAGAAATGATATCTGGGGAGAAAACCCCAAAAAAGATAGCCCAAAACATCCTGAACCGATTCCCAGATATCTCTATAGTGGTTACGCGGGGGGCCAAAGGTGTCTACTTTGCTAACAATTCAAATGAATTTTCTCTTCCTGCCGAGAAGGTCCCGGTTATAGACACAACCGGTGCAGGTGACACCTTTATCGGATTTTTCATTGCAGAACTATCGGACAACAAACCAGTTAAAGACTCACTAATAATTGCGAGCAAGGCTGCTGCAGCTTGTGTGAGTAAGCCTGGTGCAGCCAACTCGATCCCCTCTCGAAGCAGCTTATGAAAGAATTCCTGTGAGTAGTAGGCAAACCGCGAACCACTCTTTCCATATCGACATGACTTTTACCTCGGGCGAAGGTTATTCCTCCGGGAAGTGACAGAAGAACGTTGTGATTGTCTGATAAAATCATTTCTTTCTAATTACGCATCTTTTTTGTAAGTTCTTTGGAGTACTTCTGTTCAATGCCGTGATGTCCATATGACGTCACCTAAACGCTCTGGAGGAGGGTACCAATGACTGATTGTCTGTTTTGTAAAATTGTTGCCGGCGACATTCCCGCAGATAAACTTTATGAGGACGATGAAATTATTGCGTTCTGGGATATTTCACCACAGGCCCCGAAACACTTTCTGGTAATACCCAAGAAGCATATCGACGGCCCCTCGGCAATCACTGCAGAAGATGACGCTCTGATGGGCAGGATCATGCGTGTTGGCAGCGACCTGGCCGAAGCCAATGAGATTGGTGATAACTTTCGGGTGGTATTCAATAATGGCGCCGTTGCCGGACAAACCGTATTCCATATACACATGCATATACTCGGCGGCAGACCAATGAATTGGCCTCCAGGCTAGGAAGGCTCAATAACCTGTAACAAACCACAAGTAGCGGAGACCCAGATTCAATAGCCAGGCGTTTTCATGCATCTCGCCGGAGTTATCGAGTAAGGGTCCGCTGATTAAAGTCAGATGGAAGAACTGTTTCTCAAAGCTCAAGGATTGCTTGAGACACAATTGGAGCCGATTTTATTTTTCTGCCTCGGTTCGGTTCTCACCTTTATTATCTGTTATATTCGCCACGCTATGCTGGACCGGCGGTTTCAAGAGCTACAGATGCACACCGCGCTTTTGGAACAGCAGATAGAGCTTTCTTCTGAAAATGCTGCACAGAAGAGAGAGGAAATGGAGCGTCTGCTGGGTGAGATGAACCTGCAATTCAAAGATCTTTCCCAACGAGTCTTTGATCAGAACGCGCGAACGTTCTCGGAACAGAATAGTGAAAAGCTGCACCTGATCTTAACCCCTCTTAAGGAACAGGTCAGTGCTTTTCGCGAACGGATCGATCTGATCCATACCGAAGAGACCCGAGAGCGTTCTTCTCTGAAGCAACAAATTATGCTGCTCAGAGAGCTCAATCAGCAAATCAGTGATGAAGCAGCAAAGCTCTCTAACGCCCTCACTTCGGATATGAAAACCCAGGGAAACTGGGGTGAGCTGGTTCTGGATAAACTCCTGGAGCTTTCCGGCCTCAGAAAGGGTATAGAATTTGAGGTCCAGAAAGGCTTCCGAGGAGAAGATCATCGGCTCTACAAGCCAGATGTGATTGTTCATCTTCCGCAAAACAAATCGATCATCATCGACTCGAAGGTTTCACTCTCAGCATGGACCCGTTATGTTTCAGCCGAAGATGAAGGTACAAGAGCGCGTGCCTTGTCTGAACATCGGCTGGCGATAACCAATCATATTAAAGAGCTGCGGGATAAGGATTATTCTTCCCTGCCAACACTCCAGACCCTTGAGTTTGTCCTGATGTTTATGCCGATCGATGCGGCCTATATGACCGCAATTCAGAATGACCCGATGTTACTGGAAGAGATGTACACAGCGAATATTATTATCGTCACGCCAACCACGCTCCTTTCAACATTAAAGACCATAGAGAGCAGTTGGCGGGCTGAGCGACGCGATAAAAATGCCTTGGAAATTGCCGATCGAGCCCGGTTACTTTATGACAAGTTACGTGGATTCCTTGAGGATATGGATCGGTTGGGCAAACAGCTTGAGACCTGCCGCGACAGTTATCACAAGGCAATGAACAAAATGAGCAGTGGCAGGGGTAATCTGCTCGCCCAGGCTGCACAATTCCAAGAACTTGGGGTCAAAATAAAACGCAAAATTCCTGATGCAATCACGGAATCATCGACACAAGATACACCTGATAAAAATTGATGGCTGTGACGCTCATTACTCATATAGAGCTGAGTCAAACGGGCTACCCAACGAGTAAGCCTCCGCCACCCTTCTTGCCAAACGATTGCAAACATGGTACTGAAAACTCCAGTTATAGGGGAGGCTTTCCCG
>QZLB01000037.1 GCA_004796425.1 Desulfobulbaceae bacterium
AGATAGTTGAGCAGATCAGATACCTGACCACACAGCGGGTGTGTGGCTTACCTCGGGTGTTTATTCATAATGTATTGATGAAGCAAAATGTTCATGAGTTGGAGTCTATGCTTGAATTGGCCCTGGATCTCGGGGTCGACGAGGTGCATTTCACCCTAGTGGATCCGGTACCGGGAAAAACCGAGAGCCTTTTGTTGCCTGTTGAAACGCAGCAGGATCTGCTTAAGCGGTGCAAAGAGCTTCAGGCCCATGTGGACCGTTGGAATATCTATCGCGAGCCCAAAAGTGGGAAGATGATCAAAATCACCAACTTTAACGAGTTTTGTGCAAAGTTGTCTCAGCCGACCATCGACCAGGGCATATATGATCGGGTCGCATTGAATAAAATCCCCTGCTATATCGGCTGGCTTTATACCAGGATCATGGCAAATGGTAATGTGGTACCTTGCTGCAAGGGACACCGGATGGTCATGGGGAATATAAACGAACGTTCATTTGTAGAGATCTGGAATTCAAAGCGCTATCAGCAGTTTCGGGACAAAGGGCTGACGGGGGACAAAACAGAGCCCTATTTCGACCTGATGGGAGAGCACGGGTCACCAATTCCAGGTTGCGCCAATTGTGATAACATCATGCACAATACGGTAATGCATGATAAGTATCTTTTTTATTCGAGTATCCCACAATGGCTGTCTTTTAAATATTATCAGTTCCGGCAAAAGCGACGATGAATCGAATGGTGAAGTTTTTACGAGCGGTTGTCATATCAATAACCATGGCCTTCGCCGGTTTATTGGTTATTGAATTGGGGTTGTTTTCCCTTGGAATTGATGCGCAATCACCGAGCCAATCGTTTCAAATGGAAGTAGCCGGAGAGCTGCTCGGGGAGTATGATCCGGTTCGCTTTTGGCGATTGAAGAGTGTAGAGCCGGTCTATTCAGAGGATTCCAGGCGGGTCATGTGTTTGACCGATTCAGTGGCGGTGATGTACGAGGGAAAAGGGTATCCGGAGATACTGAGCAAACAGCTCCAGCAAAGCCATCCTGATCAGGACATTGAAATATTTAATGGCGGCGTACCGGGATATACTTCTTTTCAGGGGTTCAAATATTTATTTCACGAACTGATCAGCTATCAACCAGAGTTGATTATTCTCTGTTACGGTTGGAATGATCATTGGTACAGCAATAATGGCTTACCCGATAAAGCTCAGCGGCCCCAAAAGGCAGGGCTGCTCAGCCAGTTGGACTTTTTAAGAAGTGTGCGCCTGATTCATGCCCGGGTGCTGGCTAAACAGCAGCGCGGCTATCAGGCCACCAGTGGCTCAACGTTGCGGGTTTCACTGCAGGACTATCGGGCCAATCTTGAGCAGATTATTAAAAGATGCGAAATTGAAGGAATACACGTGGTAATGATGACCGCGCCCTACTACCAGTTGGAAACTGAACTCGAACAATTACATAATGAGTATAACGACGTGGTGAGGGAGTTGAGCACTCGCTACCAGTTACCGCTGGTGGATTTGATTCATGAGTTCAAGGATCGTGAGGATCTATTTATCGAACCTGATACTGATCCGGTTCACTATAATTGGCAGGGCAGTGAAATCGTTGCCCGGGCTTTACTCCCAAAGGTTGTTCCGCTTTTGGTGACAGAGTAGCAGGGTGCACGGAAAGGTGATTGGACCGTATGAACAATAAAGCAATTAACTGGCTCAGAGACGCTTTTCAGCAGGCCCGAATTGCCTGCGGTATTATTGACAGGCGGGTATATACCGGTCCCTGGCATGTTCAGATAGATCTCACCAATCGGTGCAATAATGATTGTCTGGCCTGTTGGTGTAACTCTCCGCTGCTGGGCGATAAAGCAATGTCCGAGGAAATGCAGGAGAAATTTCTCGCACGAGACGTGCTCTTTCAGCTGATAGATGATTTGCACTCGCTTGGAGTACGGGACCTTTATTTCACCGGTGGTGGTGAACCGTTTATGCATCCTGACATTCTCGACGTCATGCGTCACGTGAAGTCAAAGGGGATGCGATTGGATATGAGCACCAACTTCACCCTGGTGACCAAAGAAATCGCCCGACAGCTTGTTGAAATCGGAGTGGATCACTTGAATATGAGTCTCTGGGCAGCACGGCCGGAGACCTATGTATCACTCCATCCAAATAAAACGGTCGACACCTTCAGGGAGATGACCGAGGTTATCGATTATATCTTTGAGCTGAAACGCAAAAATAATACGATTCGCCCGGCGTTGGGTATGTACAACGTCATCACTGCCCTGAACTTCCATGAAGTGCGGGCTATGCTGCAATATGCACATGAGCATCGAATTAACGATATAAGCTATGTGCCGGTGGATACGATACCGGGCAGGACTGACTCTCTGGCCTTGAACCAACGCCAAAGAGCGCAACTCTCCAAAGAAGTTAAATCGCTTCAGGAGTTATGCTGTGATCTGGCGAAAGAGGAGATTCATCAGGTTGTTTTTGCCAATCTTGAGGTGTTTCAGCAGCGGATTCTCAGTGAAAATGCTGATCAGGCTAATTATGACAAGGCACTGGTATCAAGTTTGCCATCGTGCTACGCCGGGTGGTCATTTGCTCGTGTTCTGGCCAATGGGGATGTGAATTCGTGTTTGAAGTCATTTAAGATACCCATTGGCAACATCTATGAGGCTCGGTTTCCAGAAATTTGGCAAGGTGAAAAGCA
>QZLB01000322.1 GCA_004796425.1 Desulfobulbaceae bacterium
ACCCCATACGAGGGAGTACCAAAAAGCTTCACACCGGAAGAAATCCTCAGTGGTCACGCCCACTAAAACCTAGTTCTTCCAGACCCCTTGTGCAATGGCAGAAATGAACGGAAACAGCGGTTCATTTCCATCATGCTTCCAGTTGCCGTTGCGCAAGGGTGGTGGGTGAATCATCCAGTCCCTGCAGCAATACTTTCACGAACGGCAAGCGTAGTGTCGCACCCCACGGCTTTATCACATCCTGCAAATGAAATTGAACCGTTCGGTCGAAACAAGACACCAATCAGTAGAGCGATCCCACCCCTGCTAAGTTTTTTTGAAAAAAAGAGGAGCAATTATGAAACGCACACTTTTTTCTGTCCCCCCGTTGATATTCGCTGCACTATTGGTCGCACAACTCAATATCGCCTCAGCTCTGAACGCTCAAACCAACTTCAAGATGAAACCGAAGCTGTCAGAAAAACAATCGACGATTCAACCGACAGAGAAACCAAAAGTATCGGTGAAACCAGCCCTGAAGGTTACGCCGGCACAAAACAAACTGACCAAGGCATTGCCGGATCTGCTGGTGAAATCCCTGTCGCTATCATCCTTGCCCAAGGTCGGAGATACTCTCGGCATGAATTCGGTCCTTAATATCACGGTCCACAATCAGGGTGCGGGTGAGAGTGGTCCCAGTAAACTGAACATAAAGTGCCACAAACTCAGTGGGGCAGATTGTCCGGCGGCTCTGTCCGGCACACTTACCGTGGATCCACTGGGCCATAATAAGAGTGTAAGTTTTGGCTGGCCATCCGCCAGCCCGTCATCCATCTGGAAAATGGGTAAATATCGTATAGTGGTTGAAGTCGATTCGGCCAATCAGGTTGCTGAAACCAGCGAATCCAATAACAGTCGGCAATTATTGGTCTCGGTGCGACCTAATCTTCAAATATCTCAGCAGATGAAGCCGGTGAAGCCTAATACACCGAACACCTCAATAAGCGTAACCATACCGATACACAGTCCAGCGGCCGGATCAACCCATGTCTCCGATACTCCACTGTCGATTAAATGGAACCCGGGCCCAATCAATTATTATTCCTATGTCAAAATTGAACTGGTCCGGGCTCAGGAAAACACAGTGGCTGAGACCATCACAACCAATGCGGATAACAGCGGAAGCTATAACAACTGGACCCCTCCCGCCAACCTGGCCTGGCCGGGTAATACCTACAAAATAAAAATCACCAGTCCCGATAAAAAGATTACAGGGTATTCAGGTGCTTTTGCCATCACCACCCCTGCGGCCAAAGAGAAGAAAGCATTCTATCTGGATGCCCAGATCACCAATAGTTTTGCTCACCACAGAAACGGGCCCAATATGAACTCAGCTGACTGCCTGTCAGCCCCATCCCCTGCTGTTCCCGGCCACCAGCCAGGTAGCAGCGAAATACGTATTGGCCACAGCCAGCAGGAGTTCTCCCATGGCTCCTGCAGTGGAGTGGAAAGTTATTATTTCCGCTCCAGGATTTATTTTGATACCGGTTTCCTCAAGGGCAAAGAGGTGCTTGAAGCAACATTGCAGATACGCAAAGGTGACACGTTCACCATGGTACCTGACGGTACCCTTGGCACCAACCAGGAGATCGCCAGTAATGCAGACATCTATGTGCTCAATGCACCATGGCCGGCTTCCCCGCAGCCCCTCACCAACTTTTATCCCGGTACCTTCCTGAAAAGCTTCCACCTCTATGGTGCCGGTGAAACGGCAAAAATAGACCTGCTCAATGTGGTAAAAGACTGGGCAGCCGGGAAAACGAACCAGGGGCTCATGGTGCGCGATCCGCTCAACGAGTCTCAATATGCCCCCAGCGCTAATATCAAGTATTATCACTCAATCAAGCTGGTGGGCACCTACCTGGATTAATTTGAGTAGAGAACCAAGAATCCTGCTGCCAGGGTAATCTGGCGGCAGGGGGCCGCTGGCGAAGATCCCGCACCTGCTAGTGATCGGATAAATCGGTTTTTGCTTTCTCAGAGAGATACTTCTCGAGGTGGGGCAGCATCCGTTCGTTGAATATCTGTCCTGAGAGATGCATGAGTGTGTTGTAGAGCCCTTTATCGATCTGCTCCATACTCATGGAAGCCAGACAGGGAAACTGCATGCAGATTAAGCCTGCCTTGGGAAGCGCTTCATCAACATGCTTGCCGATTGTCTTTTCCACCCCGTGATAGGTTGACCCGCAAGGTGAACAGCGCACTACCTCGATATCCTCAATAATCTTTGTCTCGGGATTGACGTGGAGTTTAAACTCAGGTCTGCCGAAATGGAGGGCAAACTCGGAGATAATTTCAGATTCATATGGTTCGGTACTATCACCATACCCATAACTGTTTTCGGTGAGTGTACAAAAATTCTTCGGGAACGCGGAACCTACGCCCATCCGCTCCAACGCATCGCGCACCTGTCCCTTTAATCCAAGCGACATCCAGGAGGAACTTTCAATGGGTACAATCACGCCCTTTGCACCGGTCAAGGGAATCAAATCAGGAATCAATTGCGGCGCGTTCTGGGATTCACTCAAGAAAACAATCAGATCAACCTGGGGCAATGACTCAGGGAGGAATTCATCCGGCTCATCTATAATATAGGGTAGATCTAAAGGGATAGCGACTGAATCAACCTGCCAATCTGCAGGGCATCGTTTTTTGATATTCTCTACAATCCGAATTCCGTAGGCCCCTTGTGTTGTGATCAGTATCTTCATGCAAACCATGCCTCTGGATAGCGGTTTATCTTTGAAAGGCAACAGTCTTCTTATCAAGCCACTTTATTATATTCAAAATTTTAAAAAGAGGGGGCAAATTTTTCTCTGAATTATTTTGAGGAATATAAAAAAATAATGAACCTTCTTCCCTCAATAACACACTTATCGCATGAATAGTCCAACGATAGAACCAATAATCATTCGAAACACTTATTTCATATTGGAGGAAGGTTATGAAAAGGATTGTTGCTGTATTATTTATGGCTCTGATTATTTCCAGCCAAGTTGTTGTTGCCAATGCCAATCAGAGACCCATGTTGAAATTAGATCAATCACAATTGGCCACCCAACCCACGCGTATTCCAGCGAACGCTCGAAACCAGCTTACCTTGATGCCGGATCTCAAAGTCACGTCCATTTCATTGGATCACAAGTGTTGGACAGCGAACCCATATTGTGCACGGGTAGTTTTAGGCGTTACGAATACAGGGTCAAAAAACATCAGGGCGAGTTTCAAATTTGGCATAAAGAGCAAACAGAGCACATGGCATACGTTCTATGTTGATATAGCTGCCGGGCATAGTCTTAACGTAAGGTCCGCAAAGATAGACTTCGATGATTTTTGGAGAAAGAAACAGTCGATCTATTTCTTTGGTGAGGTTGATCCCCGAAATGAGATAAAAGAGCTCAATGAAAATAACAATCGAAAAGAGTATTTCCTGAAAATAAAATAAAATTCAGAGGTCAATGAAGACGTAAATCGATTGCTGACGGAATAAGCAGGGGGCAGATACCCTCTGCCCCCCGGTTTTATTGATCCTCCACAAGCCGGTAGAGCAGGGTGATCGTGAGGTTGCGTTCGAGATTACCATCATGGACTGCCATGGATTCGGATTGTTGCACATCGAAGATTTCAGCTTCTGGATTTTCCTCCAGCCACTGGTTGATTTGCAATTCTCCCGGCGGGTTGATGTTCGTGGTGCAGTAGCTGAAGATCTTGGCTTTCAATGGTTTCATGATTACCTCCTGTTCCGAATAGGGGTCAAATCTTTATCCTTGACACTCTGGTGGTAATTCGCTGCATCAGAGAGGCCAGTTCAGGGTGTTTTGCAACTCGCTCCCTGAGTCTTTTTCTACTCTGACTCACCGTCGAGTAATCAACCCCAAACCGCTCTCCAATTTCACGATTATTGAGACCTGCATAAGTGTAAAGACAAGTCATCACAATCTGTCTAAGAACACCCTCAGTTTCAAACAGGTTGCCTCGTCCCGACTCTTGCTCGATGATATCCAACACCTGTTCAAGTGATACATGCTGATTGATCTTTGATATGCTTGGTCGCTCACGATCTTTTCTCTGCTCAAGATAGGTCTGTTTTATCCAGGAAACATATGATTCACTGCCAAGAACAGACTGACCGACTATCTTGTCCCGAATAGAAAGATCATCTTCGATGTCTGCAATTAACTGTTTTTTATATGACCCAGCTGCTTTTTTTCGACCGTTCCCGTAATCAGCTAGTACCAATTGATACTCAACCCAATCAAGCTCAAAGCTCGGATTGATATATCCTTGAAGGCTGCTCCACTTATAACCAAACAAATATTCCAACCGCTTATTCAGTCCGGCTCTTTTCATTGAAGAGATACGAACGGGATTAAGGTGGATATACCGTGACACCATGGTCAGGTATTCATCTTCCTGAACGAGAAAGCTCTTGTATCTCCCCTGGTAAAGATGACCGACTCGTTTATGTCTACGGTTATAATAAGAAGTATAGGTTATGTTGAAATGTCGCATGAACTCACTAAGATTGGCCAGCGGAGTCTGGGCCAATAAATGCCAGTGGTTGTTCAT
>QZLB01000152.1 GCA_004796425.1 Desulfobulbaceae bacterium
TAGCGGGGGAGGGATTTGAACCCCCGACCTTCGGGTTATGAGCCCGACGAGCTACCAAACTGCTCCACCCCGCGTTGAGAATTGGCAATATACCACTCTGCCCGGTTGTGTCAATTAAAATTTCTGGGTCAGGATTTTATGATTCAGAAGGTGCGAAAGCGGCTAATTTATCGAGAATTTCAGTGGGTAGTCGGGTCAGTTTGCCTTCCCGGGTTACTGCTGCGTGAATAGTATAACCCTTGGCAATCAAGGTTGGTCGTGTTGCCTCGGGATTATTCCTGGAGATCTTGTAGACGAACTTACAGGTGAAACGGGTCAATTCAGCGATCTGGGTGGAGATGGTCAGCAGGTCGTCGTAGAACGCAGGTGACTTGAAACGGCTCCAGGTTTCGGTGACGGGGAGGATGAATCCCATCGCCTCGATTTCCCGGTAAGAACAGACCCACTCCCGCATCAACTCAGTCCGCCCGAACTCAAAATAGCGCAGGTAATTTGCATTATAGACTACGCCACCTGCATCGGTATCACCGTAAAGAACACGGATGGTGGAGGTGTGAATCTGTCTGGGGAGATCGGCCATTAATCAACCTTCTTTTTGGAGCAGGAGGTTAATTAATTGCGATCCGGGGACAATTGACGCGCGATCAACCCCTGAAATATTCGCTTCACAGAATGTTTTCTGGGAACCATTTTTGGTGTCTTGTGAGTCGTAAAGGATGACGGGAATCGGCTCTGCGGTGTGTGTTTGGATAGCCAGCGGAGTAAAGTGATCCATGGTGATCACCGCTCGGAATGATTCTCCCCGTTGTTCAAGCGTTTGGGTGATTGGTGCGACAATCCGGGAATCAAAATCTTCAATGGCAGTAAGTTTATGATCTAAGCGTCCCTGATGCCCTGCTTCGTCCGGTGCTTCGAGATGGACAAAGACGAAATCCTGGGTTTCAAGGGCATCGAGTGCGGCCTGGGCCTTGCCTTCGTAATTGGTGTCGATGTAGCCGGTTGCTCCGACCACGTTGGCGACATCAATACCCGAGCAGACACCCAGCCCTTTAAGCAGATCAACGGCAGAGATCATGGTGCCGGTGATGCCGAACCGCTCGTACAACGGCAGCATCGCAGGCATTTTTCCCTCTCCCCAGGGCCAGATGGCTGAAGCTGGTCTTTTCCCTTCGTTTCTTCTGCGCTGATTGACGGGGTGGTTTGTCAGGAGCTCTTTTGCTTTGGTGACCAACTCATTCCAGGGGGGAGCAGTTTGATATTGTTGCCAGGGGTTGGTGACATCCTTGCCGATATAATCGTGTGGCGGTACCCCGGTAAATGTAGGGACCCGATCATTGACTACCAATAGATGCCGGTAAGAAACACCTGGGTGGAAGGAAAAATCTTCGTTACCAAGTTCCTGCTGGAGCATCTGCATCAATTCGGCAGCTTCTTCTGAGCTGATGTGACCGGCGGAAAAATCAACCATGGTCGCTTCGGCTGATGTTGGGAAATCAAGGGTGACGAGATTGCAGCGATAGGCGGTTTGGTCTTCTGCCAGCCTAACACCCATACTTGCGGCCTCAAGCGGAGCCCTGCCGGTATAATAGCGCTGTGGGTCATAACCCAGTAGTGACATGTTGGCAACATCACTACCCGGAGGAAAACCGTCTGGAATGGTAGCCGCACAGAGCAGTGCACCATTCTGGCACAGCTTATCCATGGCGGGGGTTTTTGCAGCTTCGAGTGGCGTTCGATTGCCAAGTTCGCCAATGGGGTGATCACCCATACCGTCGCCGATCAGAATGAGGTATTTCATGAAGCGCTCCGCATGTTCAATTATGCGTCCTCAATCAAGACCCTGATTTTGACCGTCGGTTCGGTGCAATACTCCAGGGCGTCGATTTCAGCAACCGCCTTCTGGACTGAATCCTCATTAGAGGTGTGTATTCTCAGTACGACATGAACCGGCTCCCCGTCCTGGCGACCCTTTTGGATCACCGATTTTATGGAGATACCATGGTTGCCAAGAATGCCCGATATCATAGACAGTACACCAGGCTGGTCTAATACGCTCACCCGGAAATAATAGGGACAGGTCAGCTCACTCATCGGGGTGATGGTTGGGGCAGTGAACGTTTCTGGCAGATAAGATAAGGACGGTACACGGTTGACCGAACCGGCAATAATATTTCGACTGATGTCTAGAACATCGGCTGCCACGGCGCTTCCGGTGGGCATCATGCCCGCTCCGTGACCATAGAGCAGGACATCGTCGACCGTGTCGCCATTAAAGAGTATGGCATTGTAGGTACCATTGATGTTGGCCAGCAGGTTTGATTCCGGGACCATGGTCGGATGGACCCGCGCTTCCACGTGGTCTCCATGATTCCTGCTGATCGCCAGCAGTTTGATGCGGTAACCGAATTCTTTGGCAAATTCGATATCGATCGGCTTGATTGAGCTGATCCCTTCCACGCTCACATGATCAAGATGCACATTCTGTCCGTACGCAATGGACATCAGGATCGCCAGTTTATGGGCCGTGTCGATACCCTCGACATCATAGGTCGGGTCGGCTTCGGCATACCCTTTCTCCTGGGCCTCTTTGAGAACTTCTTCAAAGGGTGTTCCATGTTCGGTCATGGCGGTGAGGATATAGTTTGCCGTACCATTCATGATTCCTCTGATACTGTTTATCCGGTTTGCCGCAAGTCCTTCCTTCAATGCTTTGATCACAGGAATTCCGCCACCGACACTGGCCTCAAAACCTACTTCAACCTGGTGGGCTGCCGCGGCTTCAAAAATCTCTTTGCCATGGATGGAAAGCAGTGCCTTATTGGCAGTAATTACATGTTTTCCCTTACTGATGGCTTTAAGCATGAAGGTTCTGGCCGGCTCGATACCACCGATCAGCTCGACTACGATATCGATCTCGGGGTCATTGAAAATGTCTTGAGCGTCATTGGTTAGTTTGACGCCCTGAAACTGCTCGGGCAAGCTGGTGATGTTAATGTCTGCAACGGTGGTAAGGGTAATCGGTACATTGAATTTTCTAAGCAGCCGCTCTTGCTGTTCGTAGAGAGCCTGGGCGAGTCCACTCCCGACTGTTCCAAAACCGATGATTCCTACGCGTATTTCTTTCATAGATCCTTGTTGGGCAAATAAAATGAGAAGCAGCAGCTTCTTTGTTTGGCTGAAACCGGAATACCACTCCTTATAACCATGGTAGTATGATCCGGCAAACGTACTCATTTTCGTCATTAAAGTCAAAATAATCGCCGGATATTTTTATGGATCAAGAAATCCATTTCGGCTATAATCTCAGCTTGCCCGTGTGCCGCGGCCTGCGGTAGATCGGTTAACAGAAACCAGGCACACCAGCAAATCGGTAAACTGATTAATGGGTGTGCGAACTAATAGTTTTTAGTTTTCCAATAACTTACTAACAATCAAAGGAGAGAAAAATGGGAATGAATATTCTGGCGTTTGGGCCGAACGGAAGTGGTAAAGGAACCCAGGGAGCTATCGTTAAGGACAAGTATAATATTCCTCATATTGAGTCCGGCGCAATCTTCAGAGAGCATATCGGTGGTGGTACCGAGCTTGGTAAAAAAGCTAAAGAGTTTATTGAGCGTGGCGATCTGGTACCCGATGATATCACCATCCCCATGATGATTGAGCGTCTTACCAAAGATGACTGTAAAGAAGGTTGGTTGCTTGATGGCTTTCCACGTTCTAAAGACCAGGCTATTACCCTGGCGAATAATCTCAAAGATGCGGGAATCGCTCTTGATTACGTGATCGAAATTGTGCTCGATCGGCAGATTGCCAAAGAGCGGATCATGGGCCGTCGTCTTTGTGTAAACGACAATAATCACCCTAACCACATTGCCTTTGATGCGATTAAACCGGTCGAAAAAGACGGTAAGCTGGTATGCCGTGTCTGCGGTGGCGAACTTAAGACCCGCGCTGATGACCAGGATGAGGATGCGATCGATAAGCGTCATAACATCTACTATGATGAGACCACCGGAACCATGGCTGCGGTTAACTATTTCAAAGATGCAGATGGACCAAAAGTTATTTCTGTAGACGGATCAAAATCCATCGGTGAGGTAACTGATTCAATTATGGCGGAACTCTAAGCCATTCGTTACATCGCATTCTAAGGAAGGGGTTAAAGGGGGGGCTTTATCGTGAGATAAGGTCCCCCTTTTTTGCTTTTTAAGACCAGATTCGCTACACTTTCAGGAAATGAACGATGAGGTCGTACCCTTTTTTGCTGATGAAAATGCAGGAGAGGATTGTACGGAGGTTTAAACCCCTCTATTACTCTTTATCCTGAGGTAACAATGACCCAGAAGCCGCTTGACTTTGACCGGGTGGCAGCATACTCGTTGGACCAACCGGAACCAGAAATCAGAAGTGAACAGTTTGCGACTGTTTGCCAGGAAGGAAGCAGCCTGCAGGATTACCTGAGATCGCTGCCAACTATCGGCAGTGGAAAAAAATTTCGGGAATTAATCCAGATGCTTGCTGATGTGAAACGGGCTGGCAGGCCACTGGTTCTCGGAATTGGATCGTCTATCCTGCTGGAGGGAATGAGTCCGGTTATTGAAGATTTGATTGACCGAGGCTTGATTTCAGGACTTGCCCTGTCAGGGGAAGGATTATTGCGCGATGTCGAAATGGCGGTGACCGGCGGAATGTTTAATGTAGAAGGTACTGGGGTGGATACGCTGTTTAATCACCAGGAAGCAGCCCGGATCATCGTTGAAGGGGTTAACTATGGTGCAGACAACGGACTCGGCCTTGGTGAGGCAATTGGTACCTGTCTGGTGGAAAGTGATTTTGAGCACCGTGGCAAAAGTTTACTGGTGATCGGGCAAGAAAAGGGTGTGACCGTAACCATTCACCCAACCATCGGGGCGGAAATTGCCCATCTGCTGCCGAATATATCCGGAGAAGCACTGGGGAAAACCGCACATCTTGATTTCAGGATTTTCTCAGGACAGGTGGCAAATATCCAGGGCGGGGCGTACATCAACAGTGGTTCCTATCACACCTTGCCCCAGGTATTTAAAAAGGCACTGATAGCTTCACGGGCCCTGGGTTACCAGGCTGATGATTTTTTCACCGTTTTCCTCGGTGGTAGTTTTCCTGCCGAAAGCGAGCAGCACTGGCTCGCAAGTGTAGACATTCCAAGCGAGTCCTGCTGCTTCATCGATGGTCCATTTGGTATTCTCTATCCGCTAATGGCCGCATGTTTACTTGATGAATTAAGCGAAACCTGTTAAAACGTGCCTCCTTGGTAAAAAATACGATGAACCGTTGTCAATGAGGTGTTGAGGCCAGCCCGGTGAGCCCGGCATGGCCCTTTTTTAATTATGGATAGACAAAAAGAAAACAATAGTAAAGTCGGTAAAGTATATCTTATTGGTGCAGGTCCGGGCGAGCCTGGATTGATCACCATGAGAGGGCGCTATCTGCTGGAAAAGGCTGAGGTTGTGGTTTATGACTACCTGGCCAGTTCCAAGCTGCTCAGATATGTGCCTGAAGATGCCCAGCTTGTATATGCAGGCAAACGTGGCGGTGTCAAGCATACCCATACCCAGGAAGAGATCAACCAGATGCTGGTGGACTTCGCTAAAGAGGGGAAAATTGTCATCCGGTTAAAAGGTGGCGATCCCTTTATTTTTGGCAGGGGTGGGGAGGAGGTTGAGACACTTTCCGCCAATGATGTTGATTTTGAAGTGGTGCCAGGGGTTACTTCGGCAACGGCGGCAGCAACCTATGCAGGGATTCCCATAACCCATCGGGGCTATACCGCATCGGTAGCGTTTCTCACCGGACATGAAGATCCGACCAAGCCAGATTCCAATATTGACTGGAGTAAAATTGCCACGGGAATCGGCACTATCGTTGTCTATATGGGTATTAAAAACCTGCCGACTATCGTCAAAAACCTGATTGATAACGGCCGCTCTGCAGATACTCCCGTGGCCGTGGTACGCTGGGCCTCGACAACAAAACAGCGATCGGTGGTGGGAACGCTTACCACCATTGCCGATATCGTGCAGCAGGCAGATATCAAACCCCCGGCGCTGATTGTCATCGGTGAGGTGGTGAATCTGCGTGATAAGATCGACTGGTTCGAAAAGCGGCCACTGTTTAACAAACGGATTGTTGTTACCCGTACCCGGGATCAGGCCAGCGAGTTGGTTGCCGGTCTGGAAGAGGCGGGAGCTAGCTGTTATGAATGCTCTACTATCAATATCAAACCGGTTGAGAGTTACGAAGTTCTTGATAGTGAACTTGACCGAATCAACGAATATCACTGGATTCTTTTTACTTCGCTCAATGGAGTAAAGTATTTCTTCAACCAACTTTATAGCCGTGGGATGGACTCCCGTGACCTGAAAGGTCCGGATATTGGTGTCGTCGGCAAAAGTACCGCTGATTTATTGCTCTCTTACGGGATTAACGCCGACCTCATTCCACCAACTTTTACTGGAGAAGGGTTGGCAGAAAGTCTGCTGGATCAGGGAGTCGAAGGACGAAATGTCCTGCTGCCGAGGGCTAAATCCGCTCGAGAGATCCTGCCCGAGACCTTGCGTGGTGCTGGAGCCAGGGTAACGGTGGCACCGGTCTATCAGAATGTTCCACCGCAGGGCAGAAAAGACGAGCTTCGCAGCGAGCTTGAAAGCGGCGAAGTGGATATGGTTACCTTTACCTCCTCATCGACCGTACGGAATTTTATTACCATGGTTGATGCCAAAGACCAGGAGGAACTGCTGGACCTGATGAAGGATGTAAAAATTGCAGCCATCGGACCAATCACCGCGAAGACTGTTACAGACAGCGGACTCCAGGTCGATATCCAGCCTGAGGAGTACACGATTCCTGCAATGGTTACCTCAATAATTGATTTTTTTACCAGTGACAGTTAGGTCATGAATTGCACAACGCTCCATTGGCAGGCAGGGCTCACCACCATTTCCAATGAAGCGTTGTGTCGGA